>JAUYSA010000411.1 GCA_030696545.1 Hyphomonadaceae bacterium | reverse complement strand
ATGACCAACCAGATCGGCGACATTCACATCGCACGCGACGGCTTCGTCGCAACCGTCACGATCGACAAGCCGCCGATCAATGCGGTGAGTGTGGATCTGATGCGCGATCTGGCGGATGCGCTGGAGGGATTGGACAAGGATGGCGTCACGCGCGCGTTTGTGCTGGCGACGACGGGGAAGGTGTTCTGCTCGGGCGCGGATCTTTCCAATCGCACGAGCGAGGGGCCGATACCGGAGCGGTCGATCAATCCGCTCTACGATCAGGCCGTGCGGCTGTTCTCGACGGAGCTGCCGATTGTCGCCGCCGTGCAGGGTCCGGCGGTGGGTGCGGGACTTGGGCTGGCGCTGGTTGCGGATTTCCGCATAGCGACGCCGCAGGCAAAGTTCGCGGCGAACTTCACGAAGCTCGGCTTCCATCCCGGCTTTGGCCTCACGCACACCCTGCCCCGCGTTGTCGGCAAGCATAATGCGGCGCGCATGTTCCTGACGGGCATACGCTATGAAGCCGAGGCGGCGATGTGGATGGGGCTGGTCGACCAGATGGTCGCGCCAGAGCATCTGTTGCGGGCGGCGCAGGACATGGCGGCAGGCCTGGCGGAGAATGCGCCGCTGGCGATGCGCTCGACGCGCAAGACTTTGCGCGCCGATCTGGCCGCGGCCGTGCGCACGGCGACGGACCATGAGTTCAGCGAACAGCAATGGCTGATGAAGACGGACGATTTCAAGGAAGGCGTGAAGGCTGTGTCGGAGCGCCGGCCGGGGGATTTTAAGGGGCGGTGAATTGAGGGCGGTGAGCACGCCCTCGTCCTTCGACGGGCGGCCCTTCGGGCCTGCTCAAGATGAGGGCTAGTCAACCGTCAGCAGTTTCGCCCTCATCCTGAGCAGCACGTGGAACACGTGCGTCCGTCGAAGGACGAGGGCGTAAGCGCTACAGCGCCTCGATGCCGCCGATGAATACCTTCACGGCGCGCTCCACGACTTCGCGGATCTCCGCTTCTGTCGGGCGATAGTTGGGCAGGAGCAGCGAACGGAACTGGAGGCGCGAACGGACGAGGTCGAAATACACGGAAGCGGCGAGATCATAATTCTCGATCCGGATCTCTCCGGCTTTTGCGCGGTCTTCCAGATACGTGGCCAGCGCCTTGCGCACGGCTTCAGGCGCGCGCTTTGCCCATGTTTCCGCGATCTCGGGGAACTTCTTGGCCTGCGCCACCATCAGCCGCATCACTTCCAGCGATTCCGGCTGCGTCTGCTTGGTGAGGAAGGCCTCGCCTATCCGTTGCAGGCCTTCGCGCAGGGGGGCGTGGGCGGCGAGTTCGACCTGCATCTGCTCCGTCAGCTCGCCGACGCGGCTGTCGATCATCGCCTCGAACAGGCCCTTCTTGCCGCCGAACTGGGCATAGAGCGTGGAGAGCGAACCACCTGCACGGCGCACGATTTCGGCCATATTGGCCTGCTCGTAGCCGAATTCGAGGAACACATCGCGGGCTGCCTCAAGAAACGCGGCGCGGCGCAGTTCGGCGCGGCCGGCTTCAGGCTCGGGGGCGGGCGAGGCGGTTTCGGTGGAATCGTGCTGCGACATCTTATTAGGGATACTCGTTGTCCAGTCGTCTTGATACTCGTGCTTCCGTCGTTACATTTCAACTGAAACGTAACGCGAATTACATATCCTGCCAGTCTCGCTGAGCCGGGTATGTCTGGTTCCGGACAGGACGATACAAATGGCCCTGACAACCATCAAGAAAGATGCGGGGCCGCCGCAGCCTGCTTCCGACGCTCCGCGCACCGAGGCTCCCACCGCTCCGCCGGCGCAAGCCGTGCCGACGGGCACCAAGTCGGGCCTGCGCAAGAAGATCCTGATCGGCGTGGCCGCGCTGGCTGGCGCGGCGGTGCTGTGGTTCGGCGGCGACTGGTTCTTCAATGGCCGGTTCAATATCGCGACCGACAACGCCCAGCTGCGGTCCGACATCGCGCGCGTGACGCCGAAAATCGAAGGCTATGTGAAAACCATCCACGTCGCCGAGAACCAGGTGGTCAAGCGCGGCGACCTGCTGATCGAACTTGAGGACGACGAATTCCAGACGCGGCTGGTGTTTGCCAAGGCCGAGCTGGCGCAGGCCGAGGCCGACGCCGCGCAGGCGCGCGCCCGCATCACCGCGCAACGCGACACGCTGGCCGAAGCCCGCGCCGCGCGCGAAGCCGCCGATGCCTCCGCGGACCTATCTTCATCGGATGAGAAGCGCCTCGCCGAGCTTGCCGAAAAAGGATGGTACCCGAAGGCGCGGCTTGAGCAGGCTGAAGCCGCCCGCCGCACGGCGGACGCACAGCTGACGCAGGCCACCGCCTCCATCACTGCCCAGCGCAGCCAGCTTTCGAGCACGCAGGCCGCCGCGCTTTCCGCCGATGCGAAAGTGGAAGCCGCCCGCGCAAAAGTCGTCGGCGCCCAGCTTGAGCTGGATCGCACAAAGATACATGCGCCGCTGAATGGCGTCGTGACCAAGAAGGACGTGGTCGAAGGCCAGATCCTGTCGCCGGGCCGCGTGGCGCTGTCGATCGTGTCATCCGATGATGTCTGGGTGGTCGCGAACTTCAAGGAGACGCAGATCACCGACATGCGCGAAGGCCAGTGCGTGAAGGTTCATGTCGACGCCCTGCCCAGCCTGCATGTCACGGGCAAGGTTCAGAGCCTGTCGCCATCAACGGGCGGCACGTTCAGCCTCGTTCCGCAGGACACGGCGACCGGCAACTTCACGAAGATCGTCCAGCGCGTGCCTGTGAAGATAGTGCTCGACAGGGAAGCGCTCGCGTCCGGCCTGCTGCGCACGGGCATGCAGGTGACGGCCACGGTCTCCACCAAGCCTGACTGCGAGTAACGGCGATGAGCGGCGCAGCCGCCACCGCCGATACGGGCGTTTACACGCCGCCCAAGCCGGGCACGCGCGAAGCGCTGATGTTGAACATCGGCTTCTTCGCGATGGTCATCGGCATGTTCATGGCGATCCTGGATATCCAGATCGTCGCCTCTTCCATCCAGAAGATCCAGGCAGGCATTTCGGCTTCGGCCGAGGAAGTCGCGTGGATCCAGACCAGCTATCTGATCGCCGAAGTCATTGGCATTCCGCTGTCGGGCCTGCTCAACCGCGCGCTGTCGATGCGGCGGCTGTTCGTGTTCTCGGCCGTGGGATTCACGATCGCCAGCGTGATGTGCGCGCTGGCGTGGGACCTCAACAGCCTGATCGTCTTCCGCTGCATCCAGGGCTTTGTCGGCGCCGCGATGATCCCGACGACGATGGCCGCCGCCTTCACCCTGTTCGGCCCCAACCGCTCTGTGCTTCAGCAGGTGGCTATCGGCATGGTGGCGACGCTTGCCCCATCCATCGGCCCCACGCTCGGCGGCTGGATCACAGAGAATATGAGCTGGCACTGGCTGTTCCTGGTCAACGTCATCCCGGGCATCATCGCCGCCACCTTCGTCTGGCGCCTGATCCCGAAACAGCCCACCCAGCTTAGCCTGATCCGCAACATCGACATCATCGGCCTTGGCGCGATGGCGCTGTTCCTCGGCTCATTCGAATATGTGTTCGAGGAAGGCCCCACCGCCGGCTGGTTCGAGGACGAACACCTCGTGATGTGGATGTTCCTGTGCACGCTGGGCGGCATTGTCTTTTTCTGGCGCGCCTTCACGCGCGCGAACCCGGTCGTGGATCTCAAGGTTTTCCAGGACCGGAACTTCGCTGTGGGATCGATGGTGGCCGTCGTGGTCGGCTTCGGCCTGTTCGGCTCGGTTTATCTGACCCCGCTCTTCCTCGGCACGGTGCGCGGCTACAACTCACTTCAGATCGGCCAGATCATGAGTGTTGGCGGCGTGGCCATGTTCATCGGCGGGCCGATAGCCGGCGCGCTGATCCGCAAGATCGACCCGCGTTACGTCATGGCGTTCGGGCTGAGCCTGGCGGCCATCGGCCTCTACTGGAACAGCTTCCTCACGGCGGACGCCTCGTTCGACGAGTTTTTCTGGCCGCAGGCGCTGCGTGGCGCCGGTCTGATCATGTCGATGGTGCCATCGAACTTTGTCGCGCTCGGAACCCTGCCGCCGCTGAAACTGCCGAACGCCACCGGCCTGATCACGGTGTGCCGCAACCTTGGCGGCGCTGTTGGTCTCGCAGCGCTCAACACCATGCGGCTCAATTACACGAACCTGCACGAACAGGAATTGTCGGCCGGCCTCGATCCTTCCCGCCCTGAAGTGCAGGACTGGCTGATCCAGACCGAGGCCAGTCTCCGCGCCTCAGGCGTTGCCGATCCTGCTGGCGCAGCCTTGGGTCAGCTTGCGCGCCGGATGCAGGTCGAAGCGTCAGTTATGACGTTCAACAACCTGTTCCTGGTGATGGCGATCTGCTTCGCAATCATGCTGGTGCTGGTGCCGCTGCTGAAGCGGCCAGCCGCTGCCAATGCGGGCGCCGCAAAAGAGGCGCACTGACAGGCAGCGGCGGAAACACGCCTACTGGTAATGCAGGTAGGCCGGATCGAACGCCGAAATCTCGGCCAGCCGATCGCGATCCAGCAGGTCAATCGCACCCTTGCGGTATTCCGC
>JAUYSA010000392.1 GCA_030696545.1 Hyphomonadaceae bacterium | reverse complement strand
CGTCACCATTGTCGATGACGGCACGATCGCCAATCGGCGCGGCTCCCTATCCTTCGACGACGAAGGCACGCAGACGCAACGCACTGTGCTGGTCGAGGATGGCCGCCTCGTCGGCTACATGCAGGACAGGCAGAACTCGCGCCTGATGGGGGTTGCAGCTACCGGCAATGGCCGTCGCGAAAGCTACGCCAACGCGCCGATGCCGCGCATGACGAACACCTTCATGAGCGGCGGCACGCATGATCCCGAAGAGATCGTTCGCTCGATCAAGCGCGGCATTTGGGCTGTCGATTTCGGTGGCGGCCAGGTCGACATCACGAATGGCCAGTTCGTGTTCCAGTGCACCGAGGCCTATCTCGTTGAGGACGGCAAGGTTGGTCCGCCGGTGAAGAACGCAACGCTGATCGGTCACGGTCCGACTGTGATGAACAGCATCTCGATGGTCGGCAACGACTTCTCGATGGATGATGGCGTCGGCACCTGCGGCAAGAGCGGCCAGTCTGTTCCGGTCGGCGTTGGGCAGCCATCGCTTCGCATCGACAAGATCACCGTCGGCGGCGCGGGCTGAACGCAATCAGCCGCTGCTTGATGGCAGCGGCTGATCCGTAGCTTGTCGCTGGGCCCTACTCCGCGGGCTGTGGCGCAGGCGTTTCCCCGTCTTTGGGCTTGTCCTTGAGGTGCGCCAGCTTGTTCAGGAATGGGCTCGCTATGCCCAGCGCTATGCCGATGCCGATGCCCCACAGCCCCACCGCCGTGAAGACTTCGCCGTAGGTCTTCAGGGCCAGTTCGGGGTCAAGCACCTGCCCCCCCACTGTCTGTTGCGCGGTAAGCTTGGTGATCTGCGCCTGCACCGCCTGCGCGATGGAAGAGCCGAGATACCACGTCGCCATCATGGTCGCCGCGATTGGGGCCGGCGTCAGCTTGGTCATCGCCGACAGACCAACTGGCGACAGGAAAAGCTCGCCAGTCGTGTGCAGCAGGTAGAGCAGCACGAGGAAGATCAGCGGAACCTTGTACTCCGCATCCGCATACTGCACGCCCCAGACCAGCACTAGGAAGCCCGCGCCGACCTGGATCAGGGCGAGAGCGAACTTGAATGCATCGCCAGGGTCCTTCTTGTGCCGCCCCAGCCACGTCCACATCATCGCAAAGATCGGCGCGAAGATCAGGATGAAGGCGCCGTTGAAGCTCTGCGTCTGGCCCGAGGTGACGGTGAAGAACCCGTCATTGGGCAGTTGTGTCGAGCGCTCGGAGAACTGCGACAGCGCCGATCCGCCCAGCTCGAACAGTGTGAAGAACACGACCGAACCGAGCACCAGGATGATGGCGAGGATAAGCTTCCCGGCTTCAGCGATCGTGGCCTTTGTAATCATGTAATAGACGAAGAACGCCAGCATCCCGAGCGACGCGATTGTCAGCGCCGTGTTCACGATCGGCTCGCGCTGCACCAGTAGCCAGATGAGGCCAACCGACAGGATCGCTCCGATATAGATCAGCCACTCGCGGTTGAGGGGGCCGAGCAAAGGCTTCTTCAGCAGCGCCGGATTTGGCGGCAGGCCGAGTTCCGCCGGAAGCTGCGCCGGGCCGGGCGTGAAGAACAACAGGCGCCGGCGGACGAAAACCAGCCAGCCGAACAACATGCCAATGCCGGCAAGGCCGAAACCAGCCCACCAGCCCACCTTGGCGCCGACCAGAGCGCAGAGCACCTGCGCCCAGAACGCACCAAGATTGATCCCGTAATAATAGAGCGAAAACCCGCCATCGCGGCGCGGATCGTCCTTGGTGTAGAGCTGACCGACCTGCGTGGCGAGGTTCGCCTTGAGGAAGCCGACGCCCATGATGATCAGCGACAGCGCAAGGAAGAAGGCGCCCATGAAGAAGGGCTGCTGGCCCTCGACGGTCATCTGGTAGCCTTCGACTTCGGCCGTTTCGACATCATCGACCGGAAGGACATTCGGCAAGGCAGCCGTGCCGGCGAAATCCTTGATGATCATGCCGCCGTCAGGGGACGGTCCGAACTCGTAGCGCTGGCCGTCGACAACTACCCATGCCTGGCGCTGGTCCTGCCTGCCCTCGGAGTCGATCTGATAACTCACACCATTGTAGGTGAGGACGTTGCGAGCAGGCTCCTGCTCGATCGCCATCGTGAGGTGGCCCGCCACCAGCAACAGCGCACCAAAGGCGACGGCTTTGGTCGTTCCCAGATAGCGGTCAGCCAGCATCCCGCCAATCAGCGGCAGCAGGTAAACCAGCGAGGTGTAGGCGCCGTACTGGCCCGACGCGGCCTCATCCGAAAACAGGAAATGCTGCGTCATGTAAACGAACAGGATCGTCCGCATCCCGTAGTAGGAAAAGCGCTCCCACATCTCGGTGAAGAAGATGATGTGCAGACCCTTGGGCTGCTGGCGCAACTGCAGGATGACCGGGACGCCTGTGACCAGTGTGATCACGATCCCGACCGCAACGACAATATCCATGAAGCCCTCGCCCAAATGCCCTTATCAGGTCTGAGCGATCATCAACACGCGGCGGCGGCAGGCTCAAGCCCTTGAATCGCCTCGGTTCGGCAAGGATTTGCCCCTGAACGGCAACAGCGCCCCAGCGATCAGGCTGGCGCGTCGATCAGCACGTCCTTGAAAGCGAGGCGCAGGTCGCGCCGCCAGGGGCCGTGATACATGGCCAGGAGGCGCTCGGCCGGCGTGATGCCGCTGTCGGCGATCTCTTCCAGTTCGGCCATGAAGACCGTCTCGTCCTTGCCCGACGCGTTCATCTGCTTGCGGCGCTTGAGGCCCGCAATCGCCAGCTTCACCGCTTCTTTCGCAATTGCCTGAGCCGTCGTGTTGCGGATCGGCGCCTTAAGCCCCTGCACGGGAACAGCCGAGCGAAGGGCCTGACGCTCCCCCGCGTTCCAGCTCTTCACGAGTTCCCATGCGCCATCGAGCGCGGTCTCGTCATATAGCAACCCAACCCAGAACGCGGACAGTGCGCAAAGGCGATGTTGCGGGCCAGCATCGGCGCCGCGCATCTCGAGGAAGGTCTTCAGGCGCACTTCCGGGAAGATAGTGGAGAGGTGGTCGTCGAAGTCGTCCATCGCAGGCTTTTCGCCCGGCAGCAGCGACAGCTTGCCCGCCATGAAATCGCGGAAAGAATGGCCCGACGCGTCGAGATACCTTCCGTCGCGCCGCGCGAAGTACATCGGCACGTCGAGCGCGTAGTCGACATATTGCTCGAAGCCGAAGCCTTCATCGAACGCAAACGGCAACATGCCCGTACGATCGGGGTCGGTGTCTGACCAGACGTGCGAGCGATATGAAAGGAAGCCGTTGGTGCGGCCTTCGGCAAATGGCGAGTTGGCGAACAGCGCGGTGGCGATCGGTTGAAGCGCGAGGCTTACGCGCAGCTTCTTCACCATGTCGGCTTCGGAGCCGAAATCGAGATTGGTCTGCACCGTACACGAGCGGAACATCATCTGACGCCCGAGCCGGCCGACCTTGGCCATGTACGATCTCATGATGCCGTAGCGCCCTTTCGGCATCATCGGCGTCTCTTCAAGCGACCAGATTGGCGAGAAACCAAGC
>JAUYSA010000266.1 GCA_030696545.1 Hyphomonadaceae bacterium | reverse complement strand
TGCCACTTCATGGCGCCGTTCAGACCAAGCTGGTCGAGCGCTTCGAGCGTGTCATGATCGCTGAGAGCGCAGAAATGATAGAAGCGCTCGATAGACAGGCCGCCGAAATCGAAATGCGCCGCCATACCGCCTGCGACAGGAGCCGCTTCCAGCAGGTCGACATCGAAGCCGTTCCGCAGGCCATGCCAGGCGGCGGCAAGGCCCATCGGACCGGCTCCCAGAACGACAAGACGCTTCGCCATTTCGTTCCCTGACCCGAGGTTTGCACAGTCGCAAGCTGGCGCGCGCCTTTGTTTCGCCTGACCACTGATGGGTCAAGGCGAGCCGGCGTCAAAACGTGAGCGTCACTTTCGAATAAACGGGATGATTGAAGGTAAGGTCGAGCGCATCACGCAACGGCGTCGCCTTGACGCCAAAGATGCCAGGCCAGTCTATCACCTCGAACGTTTCGGGGATGACCAGAGCCTTCAACTGCGTGGTGGTGAAAGGCGGGTTGCGGTCGAAGGTCGCACGCGCAGCCAGCAGCGCCGCAAAGACGGTGTAAGGGATCTTGATGACGCTAGCCCTTGCCTTCGTCACCTCCTTGATCGCGCGGATGAGATCTATGTAGTCGATCTTGGCGAGGCCCGAGATATTGTAGGAGCCGGTGATGCCGGATTGCAGCGTGGATGCAACGATTGAGCTGAAATCACCCGCATAAAGTGGTTGGCGCGGATAGCGGCCGTGGCCGGGAATCGGGAACACAGCCGACCGATCCATAAAGCGGCGCAGCCAGCCAAGATGCTTCCGGTCGAACCATCCAAACATCAGTGTCGGGCGCAGCACGACGTGCGTGATGGAGCTGGCCGCGACGACCTCCTCCTGCGCCTTCTTGCTCTCAGTATATAGATCGACGGCCTTGGAGTTCACGACAGACGAACTGATATGACAGAGATACTTGGCGCTGCCGCCCGACACGGCTTCCAATATCCGGTTGGTCGAGGTGATGTTGTTGCGCGTGAACTCTTCCCGTTCCAGCCCGCCGATCTGGGCCTGGAGCATGACGGCCACGTCGCATTGGCGCGCTTCGGCCACCCATGCGCCGGGATCGGCAAGGTCGGCCTCCAGAACGTCGATTTCGGGATGAAGCTTGCGCAGGATTTTCGTATTCTGGGGATGCTTGTCGATCGCGAGGATCGAACAGGCCGGATCGGCTTTCAGTTTCGGAATCAGATTCTGGCCGACAAGTCCCGCCGCCCCCGCAACCAGGATACGCATTAACCACCACTCGAACCAGGCTGAGCCAGCGTCAGCGGCTATATATAACCCGCACAATCACAGCCGTTTGCAGCGGTCAAGCGCAGGAAGGATTCCACCGCTCAGACAGTCTTAAGCAAGCCATGATAATTCTCACGAATGGCGCGGAAAATGCCCCTACCCGCTGAGACTATCGTCGACAGCGTGCGACCGAAATCACCGGGCGCGTGGCACGGCGTGCTGACCGGGCTGGCTGCGCGGATGCACCTTGTCCGCTATGCCGGGTTTGCTGGCCTCGCAATCTGCATAAACCTGTTGTCACAGAACGCGGTGTTGAGCGCGTTCGGCGGCTTCTGGTTCGGGATCTACGTGGCCATCGCCTTCGGCAATGGCGCCGGCCTCGTCTTCAAGTACATTGCCGACAAGTACTGGGTGTTCGAGGATACAGATCCCTCGCTGGTCCAGAACTCCCGCAAGTTCGCTCTGTACGCCGCGTTCGGCGTTGGAACGACGCTGATATTCTGGGGCGTTGAACTAGCGTTCCACCACATCTTCCAGTCGCAGTTGATGACCAATGTTGGCGCGGTCATCGGCCTCTGCATCGGCTATGTGATCAAGTACAATCTGGACAAGCACGTGACATTTGCAGTCGCTTCCCCGAATGCGGACCGCCCGACCTAGAGCGCGAAGATTATCTTCCGCCCGGTCCTCACCGTCGTCCACAGCGCAATTGCCCAGAGCCCCGCTGTCCAGCAGGCCCAGATGGCGACGTCCTGACTCGACCAAAGAAGGCCGTGCAGCATCGGATTGCGGAACAGATCCAGCAGCGAGATGACCGGATTGATGTACTGCAACAGGCTGAGCGAAGGGCTGTGCAGCACAGCGCGATCAAGCATCACCGGCGACAGGAAGAAGACAGCCTGCAGCGCCAGCGCAATGATATAGCGCGCGTCGCGGAATGATGGGCCGATGATCGAGAAAATGATGCTGAGGGGGATCACCAGCAGCAAGAGCATTCCCATGAACAACGGGACCAGCAACAGGTGCAGGCCAAGCGGCGGAAACTGCCCAACCGCAACCATAAGCACCACCAGCCCGATCATGCCGCATGCCATGACGACAAGGCCGGACAAGGGGACCCTGACCTGGAAAATCAGAAACGGAATGCGAGCCTGCTTCAGATACCCCCGGGAACTCATTAGCGAGTCGAGTCCGATGACTATGCACTGGCTGAAATACTCCCAGACCAGCATGCCGCTGTAGACATAGACCGTGAAGGTCATGAACGAGTCGGCTTTGAACACCTGCGACCACACGACCGCGATGATCAGCGAAAAGCCGAGCGGCTGAAGAACCGCCCACAGGATGCCGAGGTGGCTGCGCCGAAAACGCGAGCGCAAGTCCGAACCAACAAGGTTCCAGGCAAGATGGCGATAGCGAACCAGATCCACGAAGTAGCTGACGGGGAATGGCAGCGAGCGGGTACTATAGTTTGTATAACTCACGATCCGCCTTTCAGCCTCCGGCTTCCAACGTCAGTTCGCCATGCAGGAACGCCCTAAACTGAGGCATCACCGCGGCCGTTGTGCCATCGCGGATAAGCTTGCCGCCATCCAGCCAGATCACGCGCGTGCATAGCCGCTCGACAAGCCCGAGATCGTGCGTCGCCAAGATGACGATGCCAGCGTGATGAACGACTTCCATAATCCGCTTCAGCGCCCGTTCCTGAAACATCGCGTCGCCAGCTCCGAAAATCTCGTCGATGAGCAGCACGTCAGGCGACAGCTGCGTCGAGATGGCAAAGCCGAGCCGGACACCCATACCCGCTGAATATGTTCGCATCGGCAAGTCGATGAACTCCCCGATATCGGCGAAGTCGACGATCTCCTGCTCGACCTCACGGAGCCGCGCCGGCGAGTGCCCCATCGCGATTCCGCGATAATAGATGTTCTCGCGTCCCGTGGACTCAGTCTCGAAGCCGAGCCCAAGCTCCAACAGCGTTCCAATCTGGCCGACGACGCGGACCTTGCCCTGGTTCACCGGATAGATGCCTGCAAGCATGCGCAGCAGCGTCGATTTGCCGGAGCCATTGCGCCCGAGAATGCCGACACGCTCGCCGAGGTTCACGCTGAGGCTGAGATTCCTCAGCGCGTCCACATACTCGATCACCGGCGTCGCTTCCCGATGACCGAATACGCGCATCAGTTTGGATTTCAGACTTCCGCGGGCAAACGGCCCAATCGGATAGCGTAGTGTGACGTTTTCAAGTTCGATCGCACAGGACTCGGGATCGCGGTGCAGAAGAGCCTGCGCCTCTGAAGCCGGGCTGGCTTCTTCCGACCTTACGACACGGAGATCTTCCGCTCGCAACTGACCTGCCATCGACAGACTCTCCCCGCGGACACGACGATTCATGCGTCGATGTCTGCATTTCAACGCGCCGATATGTCGCCCATTCGTGGAACACGACCACCTCGGCTGCCTTCAGCAAGCAGACCACGCTATACATGCCGCCCTACGTTGATCCACCCCTAAAAACCACTGGGCTGCATCCGGTTGCACATTGCCTTTAACCGTATCAACTGGCAGCGGCGGCAACGCTACAGTAGCCATTGATTACGCCCCTGTAATGCCACTTGTGCGTAAACTAGTGCCTCTCCCGAACGAAGATGGACGACCGTCTGCGCGGCGTAAGGC
>JAUYSA010000254.1 GCA_030696545.1 Hyphomonadaceae bacterium | reverse complement strand
CGCTTTGAGCAGAAGCGCCGTGACAGCGGACGGCCGCAGGGTGGTTCGTTCGACCGGCGCGAGGCTTCATTCGAGGAGCATGGCGAAGTCTGGATATGGGGCATTCACGCTGCCTCCGCGGCGCTGGCCAATCCGATGCGCCGTATCAGCAAGGGATATGTGAGCCCCAATGCGGCTGAGCGTGCGGGGCTGGATGCGCGAGCGCTGCCGAAATTCATCGAACTGCTGGAGCCGAAAGAGATCGACATGAGGCTACCGCCGGGAGCGGTGCATCAGGGGCTGGCTGTGCGATGCAAGCCGCTGGAAGGGCCGGATATCTCGGATGTGGTCGTGCAACCAGACAAGCCGCTGGTGATCCTCGATCAGGTTACAGACCCGCAGAATGTCGGCGCGATTTTCCGCTCGGCGGCGGCGTTCGGGATTGGCGGCGTCGTGATGCAGACACGCAATGCCCCTGCCCTTGGCGGCGCGCTGGCGAAAGCGGCGACGGGGGCGATCGAGATCGTGGACGAGATCCGCGCTGTGAACCTGTCGCGCGCAATCGATGTGCTGACGGATGCAGGGTGGAAAGTCATTGGGCTGGACGGAACGGCGGAGCAGACGCTGGACGAGGCGTTCGCTGGGACGGAGCCGCTGGCGATCGTGATGGGCGCCGAGGGGGCCGGGCTGCGTCAGGGTGTTGCGAAGGCTTGCAGCGGGCTGGCGCGGATCCCAATCGGCGCACAGATGGAGAGCCTCAACGTTTCAAACGCGGCGGCTATCGCTTTCTATGAAGCATCGCGCCGGGGTGGGGCTGCGCCGCCTGCGCCGAAAACCGTGCCCCTGCCCGTTCCCGGCGAGGATGCGGATGACGATGGATTTGACGGCTGAGCCGACTAGACTGCCGGACTGACGTTCAGGAGACTTCCATGAGGAACGCCATTGTCATCGGGCTTGCGATCATCGCGCTGCTGGCCGGGGGCGTCTGGGCGCTTGGCCAGTTTGGCGGCGGATTGACGGGCGACACAACCGAAGCGCGGGCGCCTCTTGTGCGCGAGCCGGAGATCGTGATCGCAGAAGCGCCGGCCCAGCCTGTCGCGAGCAATCCGCAGGCATCGCTTCGCACCGCTCCGGCGGCGCCCGCAAAACCTGCGGCGCCAACACCTGCCAAGCCTTTACACGCGGAGCCAACCGCACCGGCGGCAACGGCCACGCCCGATCCGGCGCCAACCACGACCGAACCGGCGGCCAAGGAGCCGGCGGCGGTAGAACCAGCGGCGCCGGCCAAGCCGCCGCTGAGCACGACGCTCGATGGCAAGAACGGGCTTCAGCTTCCCACCCTGCCCTCGCTGCCCAAACTGCCCGGCCAACAGCAAGCACAGGCGCAGCTCCAAACGCAGACGCCAGCGGAAACACCCGCAGCTCCTGCGCAACCTGAAGTGACAGCGCAACCGCAAGTGCAAGCTCGCACTGTTCAGCCCGCCGAGCCGCAGACGCGGACGCAGCAGGCTCAGGCGGAAGAACCTCGCGTGATGCCACAGCAGGCAGGCGTTTCGGTGACAGCCGCGCCGGTTGGGCTGGAGGCGCAGTTCAAGTCTCGCAAGGTGACTTATAACCGGCCGCCGGAGAAGCTGGCGCTCGACAAGGCGATCGACGTTTCGCTCGTGATCAACGCGACAGAGGACGAGAATGCAGGGCGGGAAGCGCTGCAGGGCTTCCCCGGCACGGTGGTCGAGCGTGATGTCGATCTTTCAGACACGGTTTCAGCGCAGCTGACGGGCGTGGGCTTTGACATCACATCGCAAACCGTCGAGCGGCAGAGGCTTTCGGGCAAGGTGCTGAACCGCTGGGCGTGGCGCGTGACGCCGACAGAGACGGGCGAGCATACGCTGATCCTGGAAATCTTCGGCTATGCTTCGGGCTCGCTCGATGCTGAGCCGCTGGATGCGTATCGCGACGTGATCGTCGTCGAGGTTCAGCAGTTCGACCAGATCGTGAGCTGGGCGAAGGGCGTGCAGCCGCTGTTTGCGGTGCTGGCCGCGCTGGCCGCGATTGGTTCGGCTGTCTTCGCCTTCCTGCGCTTCCGCGAAGAGAAGAAGCAAACGGCGAAGATGGGCGAATAGCCCTACTTCAGCAGATCGAGCGCCGTTATCGTCATCGCCTTCACGCCGGTTGCGATCGTGGGATCCGGATCGGGGGCGAAACCCGACGAGTGAAGCGAAGGGAGCGGCGCGCCGCCGGGACGGAGCGAGGCGTCGTACTTCGCCTGGCTTACAGCGCCGAGCCACATCAGCATCACCGGCACCTTATCTGCCGTGCGGCCGAAGCGGGCAAAGTCTTCGCCGCCCATGGTGGGGGAAGCCGTTGCGATCTTCGCGGAGCCGAACTCCTTCGTGAGAAGGGCCGAGGCGCGTTCGACAAGCTTGGGGTCGTTGTAGAGCGACGGCGTGTAGTCGTCCTTGATGGAGATGGTGGGCGCCTTGTCGCCTTCGAGGCCGGCGGCCATGGCTTCGTACTTCGCTATGCGCTCGATTCCTTTGAGCAGCTTTTCGCGCGTTGCATCGGCGAACGAACGGACAGTGAGCTGGAGCTTCACTTCGTCGGGAATGATGTTGTGCTTGAAGCCGCCATTGATGGCGCCGACCGTGACGACGGCGCTGTCCTGCGGGTCGGTTTCGCGGGAAACCAGCGTCTGCAGCGTTGTGACGATGCGGGCGGCGACGACGATGGGGTCTTTCGTGTCCTGCGGATAGGCGCCGTGGCCGCCGACGCCTTTGACGGTAAGATCGACGCTGTCGACATTGGCCATGACATAGCCTGAGCCGAGGCCGATATAGCCGGCCGGAAGCGCCGCATTGTCGTGCAGGGCAATGACGTGGTCGGGCTCCGGGAAGCGGGTATAGAGGCCGTCTTCCAGCATCGACATGGAGCCGAGGCCGATCTCTTCGGCAGGCTGGGCGATCATGACGAGCGTGCCCTTCCACTCTGATTTTCGCGCGACGAGTTCGCGGGCTGTGCCGATCCAGGTGGTCATGTGGATGTCATGACCGCAGGCGTGCATCACGCCGGATTCTTCACCGCTCCACGCCGTGTCGCGGAAGGTGGAGGCGTAGGGCAGCCCGGTTTTTTCGACGAGGGGAAGCGCGTCCATGTCGGCGCGAATCATAAGCGTGGGGCCGGGGCCGTTCTGGAGGACGGCCACGAAGCCGTAGCCGCCGACGCCGTCCTGGACCTTGCCGTATTCTTTCATCGCGCGGGCTTTCACCCATTGGTCGCCGAGGCCCGTGGTGACAGTGAAGCCGAGGCGCTTCATTTCGGCGCTGAGGAAAGCGGAGGTGTTCTTTTCCTGGAAGGAGAGTTCGGGATTCTTGTGCAGGTATTCGTAGATCTGGCGGAGCGTCTTGCCGCTGGCCGAGAAAGCCGGCTGGGCTTCGGAGGCCGGAGCGGTTGTGCAGGCGGCAAGCATTGCGGCGCCGAGAGCCAGAACTGTACGCTTCATGTCGATGAACTCCCGAGCCGATAGCCGGTGATAGCGGCTGGGCGGGATGACGTCACCCCGACGTGGCGTCACGCTTGCCAGCCTCTCAGGGATAGGCCTACGCCAGAGGGAAATTCGGGAGGACTGCCCATGAAACTCTACAATTCGCCCATGCCCGCGCCGAACCCGCGCCGGGTTCGGATCTTCCTTGCGGAGAAAGGCGTCACGATTCCCATGAGCGAAGTGGCGATCATGAAGCGGGAACACAAATCGCCCGAGCATCTGGCGCGGAACTCTCTGGGACAGGTGCCGACGCTGGAGCTGGATGATGGGCGGACGATCTCGGAGACGGTGGCGATCTGCCGGTATCTTGAGAGCCTTCACCCTGCCCCGCCCATGTTCGGGAAGGATGCTTTCGAGCAGGCGATGGTCGACCAGTGGGTGCGGCGGGTCGAGTTCGCGGTGATGACGCCGGTGGGAATGTTCTGGCGGCACGCGCATCCGTTCACGGCGGCGGTGGTTGTTCCGCAGTACAAGGAGTTCGGCGAGTCGAACCGGGCGCATTACGAGCGGGCGCTGGCCTGGCTCGACGGCGAACTGGCGGGACGCGAGTTCCTGGCGACGGCGGATTATACGGTGGCGGATATCTGCCTGCTCTCGACGGTGGATTTCGCAGGGTGGATTGGATTGGGGATTCCGGAGGGGCTGGCCAATGTGCGGGCGTGGCATGAGCGCGTAACGGCGCGGCCGAGCGCCGGGGCATAGGGGCGCGTTCTCGCTGGTGAGCGAGTTGAGGTGGGATTTGGTTTTCGCCCTGATCTCAGATCAGGGCGATATTCGCGCGAATCTATCCGCCGGGTTTCCCGCGTAGGCGGGAATCCAGACTTGGCGCGAAGGGATTCTGGGCTCTCTGCGCGCATCTTGGCGCAAGATGCCTGGATCCCCGCCTTCGCGGGGAACGCGGATCGGAGATTCGCTTCCAGAATCGTGGGGGTGTGCCCCCTCCGTCTCGCCGCGAAGACGCGGCGATCCACCTCCCCCGCCTACGGCGGTGGAGGCAATTCCCCTCAGTCGCGTTTGCCTCCCCATGCGTAGCAGGGGGAGGTGGATCGCGTGCGGAGCACGCGAGACGGAGGGGGATGGTGAGGTGTGGCTCAGGGTGGTGAGCACGCCCTCGTGCTTCGAGACGCGCAGCTTTGCTGCGCTCCTCAGCATGAGGGCTGTTTGGGTTTCCTTGTGATGGTTGTCGTTCGTCTCTCGGGGCAGAGCGGTTTCATCCCCATGCGTGTGCCAATCACGCCTGGGACGAAGCCGGTTCATCTGGAGAGTTGAAGCGACGTTCGACACGAGCATCGCAAATACGCG
>JAUYSA010000237.1 GCA_030696545.1 Hyphomonadaceae bacterium | reverse complement strand
AACCCGCGGCGGTGACGCGCGTAATTCGGCAAGCTCACACGAACCGGGGATTTTCCATGGCGCCGCACACCTTCCAGCAAGATGCCCACACCCGTATCGCCGGAGTTCTGATGCTCGGCGTGGCGGCGATCCTGATGATCGCGCCGTATCTGATTTCGGTTGTCGCCAATATCGGCCGCCGCCCATGGCCGTCCTATCGCCGCGAGCAGGTCGAATCCCGCCCACGCGCCGTGCTGTCAGCCCCTCGCGCCGTCGCCTAGGCCAGCGCGTCAAACCACAGATCGAGCGCCCGCGCCTCCGCGCGATAGCGCTCCGTGCGGCGGGTCGCCTCGGCGTCCTCGCCCCACAGCTCGATCTGGAACTGTTCATCCAGCCGCGACAGCTCATAGGCGTCTGACGCCCTCAGCCGCGCACGTTCCACTGCAAGCCCAAGCACGGCCGAACCGAGCAGGGCGACGCCATGCACCAGTCCCGCCAGCCGGAACGCATCCAGCGCCGCCACATGCCGCCGCATCGCCTCCAGCGACTCCTTCGGCTGCTCCTGCGGAATGATCCCGACGACCGCCTTCAGACGCACACCCATCTCGTCGGCCGCCCACTCACGCAACGGACCCCAGCTCGCCTGTTGCCGGTCCCGCAGTTTCGGCGGGGCATCCGCCAGATGGCAGACCAGATCGGTCTCCGCATAGCGCACGGCCTCTGCCGCCAGCTCAGCCGCCGCCCGCGTCGCCCGGTCGATCGCCACATGCGCCAGCCGCGTATTATACATCGACTGCAGGTCAATGCGTTCCTGTTGCGCGCGCCATTCATCGGCGATGACAGCAGCCAGCGCTTCACCCGGCAGCAATAGTGGATTGCCATTCGGCGTCCGCAGCGCCTTGCCATCCAGCGTTACGCGCCACCCATCGCCATCGCTGGCAAGGGCGACGTCCTTGTAGAAACGCTTGGGCCTCTGATCGATCTCGCCCTTCACGCCCTTCGCGTACTCAGGCTTGTCGCTCATCGAATCCGTCTCGGCTTGCGCAGGTCGAAGAAATTCTCGGCGCTGTCTTCGTCGAAGCCGAGAACTTCAAAAGTCTGCTTCATGTGCGCCGGCATCTCCGCCACGATCTCGATCGGCGGCCCGCCCTTGTTCGGCAGGCGCAGCGCCCGCGCATGCAGGTGCAGCCCGCCCGCAAGGCCCGACGGCACTTCGCGATCGCACGTGTACTTGCCATCTCCCAGGATCGCTGTGCCGAGCTCCGCCATGTGGAAGCGCAGCTGGTGCGTTCGGCCCGTCTCCGGCTTCAGCGCAACCCACGCCGCTTTCCGTCCGGCATTCTGCACGACAGAATAAAGCGTCAGCGCATGCACCGCGCCCTTTTCATTCTGCTCAGCCGTTCTCATCTTCTCCTTGTCGGAGCCGGGACCTGTGGACTTGATCATCCATCCCCGGATATCCCCCGCCACCGGGTGGGGCACCCCCAGCGTCACGGCCCAGTAAATCTTGTCGAGCTCCCGCGACCGGAAAAGCTGGCTGAGCTGATTGGCCGATCCCACCGTCTTGGCGAGGATCAGCACGCCCGTCGTGTCGCGATCGAGCCGGTGGACAAGGCGCGGCTTCTCCGCCGTGTCATCCACCAGCGCGCGAGACATCGCATCGATGTGCCGCGTCGTGCCGGTGCCGCCCTGAACGGCAACGCCCGTCGGCTTGTTGAGCGCAATGATCTGATCGTCTTCATAGATCACCAGCGATCGGATCATGTCGGCGTCCGACGACTTCACGGTCGCGCGCGGCCGGTCTTCTTCACCGCCTTCGCGGCCCTTGGCTGCGGTCATCGGCGGCACACGCACCGTCTGTCCGGCCTTCACCCGCGTATTCGCCTTCGCCCGCCCGCCATCGACCCGGATCTCTCCCGTCCGGCAAGCCTTCTCGATCTGACCCTGGGTCAGCCCATGAAATTTCCGCTTCAGCCAGCGATCGAGACGCGTATCGTCTTCATCCGCATCGACGTTGAGATTTACGACCTGTCCGACATTCCAGCTCATCCGAGCACCCGTTTTGCCATCGCGAGACCAATGGCGACGGCAGCAAGGCCGGCGATCACGGAACCGATCGAATATGTTGAAGCGCCAACCCAGTCATTCCGCTCGATCATGCGCATCGTCTCGAGGGAGTATGCCGAAAACGTCGTGAAGCCGCCGAGCACCCCGACGCCGAGAAACAGCCGCCACGGCTCTGCATCGGGATTGCGCGCGATCCATCCCGCGAGCACGCCGATCAGCAGGCTGCCCGCCACATTGATCCCGAACGTCGCCCACGGCCACGCATCAGCCCGCAGCGGCACGGCGAGCGAGACGCCAAACCGGCCAGCGGCGCCAAGGCCGCCTCCGAGGGCTACAAGAAGGACATTGAGCATTGCGGCCCCGTCCATAGTGCTATCCGGCGTTCAAGGCCAGATCAGAGGGCATTTCGATGCCTGCTGCTGTCACAACAGCAATGAAATCAGCAGGCGGCGGGGCGTTAATCACGATCCGCCCCCCCGCTGTGGGGTGCGGAATGTCGAGGCTGGCGGCATGAAGCATCAGGCGTGGCACAGGCTCGCCTTTCAGGGTGCCCGCGCCGCCATAGTAGGGATCGCCAAGGATCGGCCGCCCCTCAATGGAAAGATGCACCCGGATCTGGTGCATCCGCCCCGTCAGCGGCTCCACGGCGAGAAGGTGCGCCGATCCCGACGACGCCAACACGCGCCAGCGCGTGACGGCAGCCTGGCTCTTCTGGTCGCCCGGACGCGACGCGCGCATCAGCTCAAGACCTGGCCGCGCGATGTGTCGCGACAGCGGCATCGAGAATTCCGTTTCGCCATCCTTGAAGGGCGAGCCGGATACGAGCGCGAGATAGGTCTTCGACACCTGCCGTTCGGCAAAAGCCTCGCTCAGGAATGCAGCAGCCGGCTGCGTCTTCGCCGCGATGATCACGCCGGATGTCTGCGCATCCAGCCGGTGAACAAGGCGCGGCCGCTTCCCGTTGGAGCGGGCGAAGGCGGCCATAAGGCGATCAAGCGTGCGATCTTCAACATCGCGCGTCTGTACAGGCAGGCCCGATGGCTTGTTGAAGGCAAGCACGCCACTGTCTTCGTGGATGACAAGCGCACGCACATAGGCTGCGTCCTCGTCGGACACAGGCATGGCCTCGTAGTTTCGCTTCACGCCTTTAGTCACCCGAACGCTCGCGACGAAGCTTTGCCCATTGGTCGAGTTTCTCACGGATCGGCGCTTCGCGACCCGCGCCCTTCGGTTGATAGAATTCCTGACGTTCCATCCCGTCAGGGAAATAGTTCTGGCCAGAGAACTGGCCTTCGGCGTCATGGTCGTACTGATAGCCCGAGCCGTAGCCGAGCGACTTCATCATCTTGGTCGGAGCATTGAGGATATGCGCCGGCGGCATCAGCGACCCAGTCTCGCGCGCGGCAGCTTTCGCCGCGCCAAACGCTTTGTACGCCGCGTTGGATTTCGGCGCGGTCGCCAGATGGATAACCGCCTGTGCGAGTGCGAGTTCGCCTTCTGGCGATCCGAGGCGCTCATAAGCGGCCGCCGCTTCATTGCAGATCATCAGAGCGGTCGGATCGGCAAGGCCAATGTCTTCCGACGCCGCACGGATCATGCGGCGCGCCAGGAACAGCGGATCCTCTCCGCCTTCCAGCATACGCGCGAACCAGTAAAGCGCTGCATCAGGGTCAGACCCGCGCGTGGCCTTGTGCCATGCGGAAATGAGATTGTAGTGCCCCTCGCGATCCTTGTCATAAGCGGGCGCGCGCTTCTGCAGCGCTGCCATCAGGCCATTTGCATCAACCGGCTGCGAGCGGTTCCACGCGAATACCTCTTCCACGAGGTTGAGGAAGTAACGCCCATCGCCATCGGCCATCGCCATCAGCGCGGCTTTGCCATCCTCAGTCAGCGGCGCCTGCTTGCCGAGATGTTCCTCCGCCTTGGCGATCAGCTGGGCAAGCGCTGCGTCGTCGAGCCGCTTCAGCACCATCACCTGGGTGCGCGACAGCAGAGCGCCGTTGAGTTCGAAACTGGGATTCTCGGTCGTGGCGCCGACCAGCGTGACAACACCGCGCTCAACGAACGGCAGGAAGCCGTCCTGCTGCGCGCGGTTGAAACGATGGATCTCATCGACGAACAGCAGCGTGCCTTTGCCGGTCGCGCGCTTGCCCTCCGCCTTCTCGAACGCAGCCCGCAAATCCTTCACGCCCGAGAAGATCGCGGAGAGCTGCTCGAAATCCAGATTGGCGCGCTTGGCGAGCAGGCGGGCGATGGTCGTCTTGCCGGTTCCCGGCGGCCCCCAGAGGATCAGGCTGGCAAGCCGCCCCTGCGCCAGCATCCGCCCGATCGGACCTTCAGGCCCAAGCAGATGCTCCTGCCCCACCACATCCTCGAGCTTTTCCGGACGCAGGCGGTCAGCCAGCGGTCGCGGCGCTTCGTCGGTCAATCCGGCTGCTTCGAAGAGATCACTCACCAGATACGATCTAGCGCGCCGAAGCCTCGGGTTCTAGCCGCCCAGCTACCCCCTGAGCGAAGTCTCGATCCGCTGCCCGTTGCGCTCAATGGCCAGCCGCCACTCGGAACCCGGATTAGCCTCAGCCTTTTTGACGGCAGTTTCGAAGTCTTTCTTCGTCCGGATCGTCACACCGTTGATCTCGCGTACGATATCGCCGGGCTGGAAGCCGACATTGCGGGCGATCGTGCGGCCGGGAACGCTGTGGATCAGCATCCCGTCCTTGGCCTGGAACGGGTCCAGCCCCAGCGCGTCAGCCAACGCCGGCGACAGCTCAGCAACCTGCGCGCCCGAGAAAGGGTTTCGGCTGGTGATCTGAACGAGTTCCGCCTTGGACGTGCCCGGAGGCGCGGACATGCGGACATTGACCGTCTTCTCCTGCCTGTTGCGGATGATCGATAGCGTCGCTGTCTCGCCTTCCGCCTTGGTCGCCGCGATGAACTTCATGCCGCGATCATCGAACACTTCGCGGCCATCGACGGTGAGGACAACATCGCCTTCCTTGAGGCCTGCCTTGTCAGCGGGTCCGCCATCGAAGATCTGCGAGATCAGCACGCCGCGCGGACGGTCGAGCCCAAGAGCAAGCGCCTTCGCGCTGTCGATCACATCACCCTTGGCGCCCAGCCAGGGGCGAACAAGCGTTCCGCCGTGAACAGCCGCATCGACGACGCGCTTCACCATTTCAGATGGAATCGCGAAGCCAACGCCGTTGGACCCGCCGCCCTTGGAGAAGATGATCGAGTTCACGCCAATCAGGCGCCCCTGCATGTCCACCAGCGCGCCGCCCGAGTTGCCGGGGTTGATTGCCGCATCGGTCTGGATGAACGACGCATAGTCGGACACGCCCACATCGGTGCGCGCGAGCGCCGAGACGATGCCGCTGGTGACGGTCTGGCCGACGCCGAACGGGTTGCCGATCGCGAGCACGAGGTCGCCCACCGCAAGGTCCCGCGTTTCGGTGAACTGCAGCATGGGCAGGTCCTGGCCCTTGGTGTCGATACGCAGGACAGCGAGATCGGTGCGCTCGTCCTTCATCACCAGCTCGGCGGGGAATTCGCGGCGGTCGTTGAGCACGACGCGGAACTCCTGCCCGCCTTCAACGACGTGGTTGTTGGTGACGATGACGCCATCCGCGCCCACGATGACGCCGGAGCCGAGCGAGTTGTCGACCTTCTGGTTCTGCGTCGGCGTATTGCCGCACAGCCGCGAGAACACGGGATCGTTCGCATAGGGGCAGTTGGAGCGGCGCACGGTCACGCTGGAATAGACGTTCACCACCGCTGGCGCCGTACGGCGCACGACAGGTGCGAAAGACTGCTGCATCGCCACCTGCGATTCAGGAACCACCCGTGTTTCCTGTGGCGCGGGATCGGGAGAGGGGCCGGCGACAGCTTCAGCTGGGGCAGGCTGTCCGCCGGGCGTGACCAGCTGACCCAGCGCAGGCGCCGCCAGCATGGCGAGCACGGTCGCGATGGAAGCCGAAGCGACAAGGATGATGTTCTGCCGGTTCATGGATCTACTCCGCACCACCGAGTGTATCGGCGAGTTTCGATTCTATCCCGTACATCCGGGCCATCTGGATCACCCGGATAACGTCCCCATACCTCACTTCGCTCGCCGCCGAGACCACGACGAGCAGGTCCTCACGGGAGGTCATCGCGGCTTGCTGCATGAGCATCTGCAATTCCTCAGGCGAAACGGCCCGGCCTTCCCACTCCACGCCGCCGTCGGCAGCAACCTTCACAAGAACCTGGCGCGATGTGGTTGAGGTGCCGCCCCGTTCGTCCGCAGCAAATACGGCCACTGAGGCCGGCTCGGGCTCGCTGTGGGCGCACGCCTGCAAGCCCATCCCGGCGAGCGATAGGCAGCCCAGCAGCGCTGCTCGTTTGATGGCGATACTGGTCAGCATTAAAGGCCCGGGAGTTCCGCCTGCGGGTGATCTGTGCAGCAGATAAGGGACAGATTCCGGCGCAAACAAGGCCCACGGGAAAGCCGAAGCAAAGCCTCAAAAAGCAAAAGGCCGCCCGGGAAGGGCGGCCTTTCGAAAATCAGATAATGGGAAGATCAGGCGTCTTCCATCTCGGCCATCGCCTCGGCGCGGGCGCGGTCGTCAGCGCCTTTCGCATCGACGTCGCGATCAACCAGTTCGATGACCGCGAGCGGGGCGTTGTCGCCATGGCGGAAGCCGGCTTTCAGGACGCGGGTGTAGCCACCCTTGCGATCCTTGTAGCGCTCAGCGAGCGTGTCGAAGAGCTTCACGACCACATCGTCTTCCTTGAGCTGGGCAGCAGCAAGACGACGGTTCGAGAGACCGCCCTTCTTGCCGAGCGTGATCAGCTTCTCGACGACGGCCTTGAGTTCTTTGGCCTTCGGCAGGGTCGTGGTGATCTGCTCATGGCGGATCAGCGAGCCCGACATGTTGGCAAACATCGCCTTGCGGTGCGAGGCGGTGCGGTTGAGTTTGCGAAGCGCGAAACCGTGGCGCATTTTACTAACCGGCCCCTGTTGGAGCCGCTCCTAATCAGGTGTGGTCTTCGTACTTCTTGGCGAGCTCTTCGATGTTCTCCGGCGGCCAGGACGGAACGTCCATGCCGAGGTGGAGGCCCATCGAGGCGAGCACTTCCTTGATCTCGTTGAGCGACTTGCGGCCGAAGTTCGGGGTACGGAGCATTTCCGCTTCCGACTTCTGGATGAGGTCGCCGATGTAAACGATGTTGTCGTTGCGCAGGCAGTTGGCCGAACGCACCGAGAGTTCCAGCTCGTCGACCTTCTTGAGCAGCACCGGGTTGAAGCCCAGGTCCGGCTCGTCGTCGGCAGCCGAAGCGGCGACCGGCTCGTCGAACGTGATGAGAAGTTGCAGCTGGTCCTGCAGGATGCGCGCGGCGTAGGCCACTGCGTTTTCCGGCGTAACCGAGCCATCGGTCTGGATGTCGAGCGTGAGCTTGTCGTAGTCCAGCACCTGACCGGCGCGGGTGTCTTCAACGAACACGCCAACGCGCTCAACCGGCGAGAAGATCGAGTCGATCGGGATGTAGCCAAGCGGGGCGTCATCCGGACGGTTGCGGTCAGCCGGGACATAACCCTTGCCCGTAGCGACCGTGAACTCCATGCGGAGCTCCGAGCCTTCGTCGAGGTGGCAGATGATGTGGTCGGGGTTGAGGATCTCGATGTCCGAAGACGTTTCGATCTGGCCGGCTTTCACCGGGCCGCCGCCAGTCGCCTTCAGCGTCATGCGCTTCGGCGTCTCCGATACCATGCGGATCGCGACACGCTTGAGGTTCAGGACGATGTCCGTGACGTCTTCGCGGACACCCGGGATCGAGGAGAATTCGTGGACGACGCCATCGATCTGGACGCCGGTGATGGCCGCGCCCTGGAGCGAGGAGAGGAGAACGCGACGGAGCGCGTTGCCGAGGGTCGTGCCGAAGCCGCGCTCAAGCGGCTCGATGACGAGCTTGGCTTTGCGCTGCGCGTCCCGATCGTGCTCAACAACCGGACGGTTGGGGCGGATCAGGTCTTTCCAGTTTTTGTCGTTCACCGAACCGGCGGGTTGCGCCATGGGTTTAGCCTCTTCAGTAGATCCTGACCGAAACGAGCGAGCGTCTTAGACGCGGCGGCGTTTCGGCGGGCGGCAGCCGTTGTGGGGAACGGATGTCGTGTCGTGAATGGTCGTGACGGTGAAGCCAACGGCTTGCAGGGCGCGCAGCGCCGACTCGCGGCCCGAACCCGGACCATGAACCAGAACTTCGAGCGTCTTGACGCCGTGCTCTTGAGCTTTCTTGCCTGCGTCTTCCGCAGCAACCTGGGCGGCGTACGGCGTCGATTTGCGCGAACCCTTGAAACCCATCGTGCCGGCGGACGACCAAGAGATCGTGTTGCCTTGCGCGTCGGTGATCGTGATGATCGTGTTGTTGAAGGACGCATTCACGTGGGCAACGCCCGACGCGATGTTCTTGCGTTCCCGCTTCTTGACCCGGCCTTTGTCGGCAGTCGCTTCGCGCGCCATGATCTATCCTACTTCTTCTTGCCGGCGATGGCCTTAGCAGGGCCTTTGCGCGTGCGGGCGTTGGTGTGGGTGCGTTGACCGCGGACCGGCAGGCCCTTGCGGTGACGGAGGCCACGGTAGCAACCGAGGTCCATCAGGCGTTTGATGTTCATTGCGACTTCGCGGCGAAGGTCGCCCTCGACGACGAGATCGGTGTCGATGGTTTCGCGGATCTTGAGGACCTCAGCGTCGGTCAGCTGGTTCACGCGGCGGGCCGGCTCGATGCCAAGCTTCGCGGTAAGTTCCTTGGCTCTGGCCGGGCCAATGCCGTGAATGTAGGTCAACGCGACTTCGACGCGCTTTGCCGTCGGAAGGTTCACGCCTGCGATACGGGCCAATTGGCTCTCCTGAACGTCCGCCTTTTCCGGGGAAAAGGCTCTGAAACTCATCCGAAATGCTAGCGCGACGGACATACAAGCGCTGCGCCCAAAACGGCGCGGCGAAGCATTGGGCCCATCGCGGAAGTCGCCGTTATAGAGGGCTAACTTCCATCGTCAACCGCTTATTTCCTTTTCGTTTTCGCCGATTCCGCAGCGGTCGCGGGGGCGGTTTAGACCTAGATTCCGTTACGCTTTTTACTTTTTGCCCTGATCGAGAATACCGGCGATGGAACCCGAAACGGCCTCCACATCCGCCATACCATCGATTTCCGTCAGCTTGCCCTGCCCTTTGTACACTTCGACGAGGGGGGCGGTCTGGCTGTTGTAGGCGACGAGTCGCTTTTTGAAGGCTTCCGGGTTGTCGTCCGCACGGCCTTCGGCCTCGAAACGCTTGGTTACGCGGGCGATCAGGGCCTCTTCGTCCACTTTGAGGCGGATGACCGAGTCGACCTTTTGCCCTCGCCCAGCAAGCGAATCGTCGAGCGCCTTGGCCTGGGGAATCGTGCGGGGGAAGCCATCGAAGATGAAGCCGGCGGCATTCGGGTTCTTGTCGAGCTGTTCCTCGATCAGGGCGATGACGATCTCGTCCGAAACGAGCGACCCCGAATCCATGATCGCGGCAACGCGCTTTCCGAGTTCGGAACCAGATGACCGCGCGGCGCGCAGCATGTCACCCGTCGAGAGCTGGATGAAACCACGCTCCACGACGAGTTTCTTGGCCTGGGTTCCCTTGCCGGCTGCCGGAGGGCCGAACAGGATCAGGTTCACTTCTTCTTACCCCCAAGCCTCGCGCGCTTGATCATGCCTTCATACTGGTGGCCGATCAGGTGCGACTGGATCTGCGAGACGGTGTCCATGGTAACGGACACGACGATCAAGAGCGAAGTGCCGCCTATGTAAAATCTTCCTGTCAGCGGATTGCCTCTCAGGATCTCGGGCAACACGCAAACAGCGGCCATGTAGATCGAGCCGATAACGGTCAGGCGGGTCAGCACGTAATCGAAATACTCGGCCGTACGCTTGCCAGGCCGGTAGCCGGGTATGAAGCCGCCATACTTTCGCAGGTTCTCCGCGGTCTCTTCGGCGTTGAACACGATGCCGGTGTAAAAGAAGCAGAAGAAGATGATCAGCGCCGCAAACAGGACGATGTGCAACGGCTGCCCGACGCCGAGGTAAGCGTTGACGAAGCCAAGCGTCTCGCCGAACCAGCCGGCCTGAGCAGCAGGGCCGCCCGCGGCGTTCATGCTGGCCACCGTTTGGGGAAGCATAAGCAGCGACGAAGCGAAAATTGCCGGGATGACGCCAGCCGAGTTCACCTTGAGCGGCAGGAACGACGATTCGCCGCCCACCATGCGGTTGCCCTGCTGACGCTTTGGATACTGGATCAAGAGCCGCCTTTGCGACCTCTCAATGAACACGATGAACAGCACCATCATGATCGACAGCGCAGTGATCGCGAGAATGACCGTGAAGTCGATCGAGCCCTGATAAAGCTGCTGCCAGGTCTGCACGATGTAGTTCGGCAATTCGGCCACGATGCCGGCGAAGATGATCAGCGAGATACCGTTGCCGACGCCGCGCGCCGTCACCTGCTCGCCGAGCCACATCAGGAACACCGTACCGCCCACCAGCGTGACGACAGTGGAGGTGAGGAAGTAGATGCCCGGATCCAGCGCCGCCGAGGTTCCGTCAGTCTGAACCGTGTTCAGCGACGTCGCCACCATGAAGGCCTGCGCGAGCGCAAGGATGACGGTGAGATAGCGGGTGTACTGGTTGATCTGCTTGCGGCCCGACTCGCCTTCTTTCTTCAAACGCTCAAGCGCCGGAACGGCAGTGGTCAGGATCTGCACGATGATCGACGCCGAGATGTACGGCATCACGTTCAGCGCGAAGATCGCCATACGTTCCACGGCCCCGCCGGAGAACGTGTTCCACATGCCCAGAATGCCTTGGGACGCTGCGCCGAACTGGGCGGCGTAAACAGCGGTGTCGATGCCGGGAATCGGAACCTGCGTGCCGATCCGGTAAACGACCAGCGCGATCAGCGTAAACCAGATACGAGCCTGCAGCTCCTTGGCCTTGCCGAAGGTCGAGAAGGAAATATTGCGAGCAAGTTGCTCGGCCGCGGATACCATTAAGCCCGCCTCCCAGATCGCGCGGCCCCTTGGCCCGCCGGGGTGGCGGGCTTAGAACACGCGGGCGCCCGCCCTGAACTCAGGGCAGGCCTACTCGGCAGCCTCAACGGCAACCGGCTTCGTCACAGTAACCTTGCCGCCGGCTTTTTCCACCGCTTCGATGGCGGCTTTCGAGGCCCCGTACACGACCAGTTCAACTTTGGACGTCAGCTCGCCCTTTGCAAGGAGGCGAACGCCGTCCTTGGTGCGCCGGATAACGCCAGCTGCCTTAAGAGCGGCGGCATCGATCGACTTTTTGGCGTCGAGTTTGCCCGCTTGCACGAACTCCTCGATCTTGCCGAGGTTGACCTCGGCAAAGCTCTTCGCGCCGTGGGGCGTGAAGCCGCGTTTCGGCAGGCGCATGTAGATCGGCATCTGGCCGCCTTCGAAGCCGTTCACGGCGACGCCGCGGCGTGCCTTCTGGCCCTTGACGCCGCGTCCAGCGGTTTTGCCCTTGCCCGAACCAACGCCCAGGCCGACGCGCATCCGATTCTTGCGGGCGCCTTCGTTGTCGGAGATCTCGTTCAGTTTCATCTTACGCTCCAGACTGACCTGCCCTTTCGGGCGACCAGCGAATCCTTAGTCAGTCACGACTTCAACGAGGTGCGCGACTTTGGCAATCATGCCGCGAACCGAAGGGGTGTCCTCGAGCTCACGCTCACGGGAAACCTTGTTCAGGCCGAGACCGACCAGCGTCGCACGCTGCGAAGCTTCGCGGCGCTGCGGGCTTTTGACCTGCTTCACGCGGAGGGTTTTCTTGGCAGCCATATCGACCGTCTCCTAACCTTACGCCACTTCGGCGTTGCCCGAGCCGTCAGTACGGCGGGCAATGATATCCTGCACCTTCAGGCCGCGCTTGGACGCGATCTGACGGGGCGAAGCCTGGCGCTTGAGCGCGTCGACCGTGGCGCGAACCATGTTGTACGGGTTCGAAGAACCCGTCGACTTGGCGACGACGTCACGAATGCCGAGAACGTCGAACACTGCGCGCATCGGACCACCGGCGATCACGCCCGTACCGGCCGGAGCCGAACGCATGATGACCTTGCCAGCGCCCCAACGACCGTGCGTGTCGTGGTGAAGCGTGCGGCCTTCGCGAAGCGGAACGCGAACCATGGATTTCTTGGCTTCTTCCGTTGCCTTGCGGATCGCCTCGGGAACCTCACGGGCTTTGCCGTGACCGAAACCGATGCGGCCCTTCTGGTCGCCGACGACGACGAGAGCTGCGAACGCGAAGTTCTTGCCGCCCTTCACCACCTTGGCGACGCGGTTGATCGCGACCAGCTTGTCGACGATCTCCGACTGTTCGCGATCTTCATTGCGATCACGACGGCCGCGACCACCGCGTTCACCACCACGTTCGCTACGTTCGCCTTCACGGGCCATTCGCGACTCCTAGAATTTCAGACCGCCCTCGCGGGCGGCTTCGGCGAGCGCTTTCACGCGGCCATGAAAGATGTAACCGCCACGATCGAAGACGACGTCGGTGACGCCAGCCTTCTTCGCGCGATCCGCGATGAGCTTGCCAACAACAGAGGCATCCTCGGATTTGGTGCCGCCCTTGAAGTCTTTTTCGAGCGACGAAGCAGCGGCCACCGTAACGCCCTTGGCGTCGTCGATGAGCTGCACCGAGATGTGCTTGGTCGAGCGCGTGACTGACAGGCGCGCCTTGCCGTCGGCAACCTTGCGGAGCTTGGTGCGGACGCGCTGGGCGCGGCGAATTTTGTTTTTCTGGTAAGCTTGCATGATCGCCTACTTCTTCTTGCCTTCCTTGCGGCGGACGAATTCGCCCACCTTGCGAACGCCCTTGCCCTTGTAGGGCTCCGGCGGACGCCAGCTTCTGATTTCAGCCGCGACCTGGCCAACAGTCTGTTTGTCGGCGCCCGAGATCTTGATCTCGGTCGGCTTGGCGGAGGTAAACGTGATGCCAGCCGGGGCCTTGTAAACGACCGGGTGTGAATAGCCGAGCGACAGTTCCAGGTCCTTGCCCTTCAGGGCGGCGCGATAACCAACGCCGACCAGTTCAAGATCCTTCGTGAAGCCGGTGGTCACACCCGTGACCATGTTCTGGATGTTGGCGCGAACCGTGCCCCACATCGCTTTCGACTTGCGCTCGTCCGGGTTACGGGCCGTGACGGTGACTTCACCATTCTCGACCTTGACGCCGACTTCGTCGGACAGAGCCATCTTGAGCTCGCCCTTCGGGCCTTTGACGGTGACGTGACCAGAGGCGACCTTGATGTCGACGCCCTTGACCGCTTCGATCGGTTTTTTTCCAACGCGTGACATGACTAGCTCACCCGGCAGAGGATTTCGCCGCCAACGTTCTGGGTACGCGCCTCGGCGTCCGACATCACGCCCTTCGGCGTGGACAGGACCGAGATGCCCAGGCCGTTACGGACCAGCGGCAGATCGCGGACGGC
>JAUYSA010000228.1 GCA_030696545.1 Hyphomonadaceae bacterium | reverse complement strand
TCGAGAATGCCTGCATCACGACGACGCCCGCCACGATCATCGCCATGCCGATGATTGCCGGCGCGTCCAGCTTCTGGCCGAACAATAGCCATCCAACGATAGCGACCAGCGTGACACCCGCTCCGGCCCAGACCGCATAGGCCACGCCGACCGGAATGGTCTTCAAAGTCAGCGACAGGAAATGGAAAGCTACGCCGTATCCGACCACAACCAGAATGGATGGAATGGGCTTCGTGAAGCCCTCGGAAGCCTTCAGCGAAGACGTCGCGATCACTTCCGCCACGATCGAAAGGGCAAGATAGACATATGGCATTGTTGGCTCCCTGTGATGGTAGCCCTAGCAAAACTCCCCGGCCAGCGCACGTTCACATCCGCGCAACCTGCGGCTAGGGTGCCCCCAATGATCCGCGTCCAGACAGAGCCCTTCGACCCCCACGCCGAAACCGCCGCCTTCGCGCAAGGCCGTGGAGAAGCAGGCGCGCTCGCCAGCTTCGTCGGCACCGTTCGCGACTCTGCCCACGGCGGAGAAGTGTCCGCGCTGGAACTCGAAGGCTATCCGGGTTTCACGGAAAAGCAGATTGCGAAGATCGAAGCCGACGCCCGCGCCCGCTTTGACGTTATCGACACGCTCGTTGTCCACCGCTACGGCCGCATGGCGCCGGGCGAGGCCATCGTCCTCGTCGCGGCGCTCTCAAAACACCGCCGCGAAGCCCTGCAGGCCGTCGACTACCTGATGGACCGCCTCAAGACCGAAGCGCCGTTCTGGAAGAAAGAGCTTCGCGCCGAGGGCGCAGAGTGGATAGAACCTCGCGTGGATGACCGCGAAGCCCACGCACGCTGGAACCCAAAAAATACTACGAAGGAATAGCCATGCCCGGACCCGCCTATCCGCCGCTGACCGCGCCTGCCGGCAAGATGGTCGACACACTAGCGTTCAAGCCGCTCCGCGTCTGTGTGATGACGATCTCCGACACGCGCACAGACGAGACAGACACCTCCGGCCACCTGCTGGCTGACCGCGTGAAGGAAGCCGGCCACGAAGTCGCCGACAAGGCCATCGTGCCGGATGAGGTCAACGCCATCCGCGCCATCATGCGCAAATGGATCGCCGATCCGACGATCGACGCCGTCGTCACCACCGGCGGCACCGGCCTCACCGGCCGTGACGTGACGCCTGAAGCCGTCCGCCCGCTGTTCGACAAGGAGATCGAAGGCTTCAACACCGTCTGGCACCTCGTCTCGTTCCAGAGCGTCGGCACCTCCACGCTTCAATCGCGCGCCTGCGCCGGCGTCGCCAACGCCACCTTCATCTTCTGCCTGCCGGGCTCCAACGGCGCCGTGAAGGACGGCTGGGACAAGCTCATCCGCTGGCAACTCGACTCGCGCCACATGCCCTGCAACATGGTCGAGCTGATGCCGCGGCTGATGGAGAGCTGATAGAGTGTGAGTAACGCAGAAGCTTCGCTTTCGACGGATCAGCAGGCAAAGTTCGCCAAGGCGGAGAGAATATTCTCTACTGCTGGTTTCATGTCGCGTGTGCTGCCGGCATTTCTGGTCCTGAACGTCGTCCTCTTTTTCGGCCCCGTGGCCATCTATGGTGGTGGATTCGCCATCATCGCCATAGGGTTGTGCCTATTGGCTGGGTGCGCCTTTCCGGCGCTCACGTTTGTGTACGCAGCCGGCAAACACGCCGAGTTCAAAGAACGTTTTGGCGTCGATTATATGAAGCTCGTTGCAGAGGGTACTATACCGTTGAGCGTCTCGGCGGTTCTTAGTGGACTGTCTCCCGCCGCGTACGAGCATCTGTTTCGTTCCGCCAACAAGAAATCGGTTCAATCACCGCCCTTGTGAGCGTCCACTCACATCGCTATCTGTAGCCGCACATAAGGGGAGAGAGATCATGAAAACCCGTCGCCTTGGGCGCAGCCCGATCCATGTGTCCGAAATCTGCATGGGCACGATGACGTTCGGCAACCAGGCCGACGAGGCCATGTCGCATCGCATCCTCGACAAGTCCTTCGAGGCCGGGATCACCTTCTACGATACCGCCGAGAACTACCCCGTGCCCCCCGACGCCAAATACGCCGGCCGCACGGAGGAGATCGTCGGCCGCTGGATGAAGACCAAGCCGCGCGACGCCATCCTGATGGCCACCAAGGTCTCCGGTCCCTCGCACGGCTGGATCAAGTCGGCCCAGCGCGAGGGTATGACAGCGCTCGATCGCCACAACATCATCCGCGCCATCGAGGCCAGCCTGAAGCGCCTGCAGACCGACTATGTCGATCTCTACCAGACCCACTGGCCCGATCACGGCGTCGCCTATGACGAGCACATGCTCGCCCTCGACGATCTCGTGCAGGCGGGCAAGGTGCGCGTCGTCGGCTGCTCGAACGAAACGAGCTGGGGCCTGATGAAATCAATCGCCACCTCGGACAAGCTCGGCATCGCCCGCCACGAGTCGATCCAGAACAATTTCAGCCTGAACAACCGCCGCTTCGAAGACGAACTCGCGCAGGTCTGCCGCCAGGAAGGCGTCAGCTGTATTCCATATTCGCCCCTCGGTGGCGGGGTTCTCACCGGCAAGTACCAGGGCGGCGCATGGCCCGAAGGCGCCCGCTTCACCAAGTACAAGGACATGCCAGCCCGTCAGGCCCCCATGGCCCGCCGCTTCGTCAACGAAAAGACGCTGGCCGCAACCGAACGCTGGATCGGCCTCGCCAAGGAGATCGGTATGTCCGTGACGACCTTCGCCACCGCCTGGTCGAAGCAGCACGATTTCGTCGCCTCAACCATCGTCGGCGTCACCCACGAGGACCAGCTGCCCGACATCTTCGCCGCAGCCGACGTCACGCTCGATGCCGAGGTGCTGAAAAAGGTCGACGCCGTTTCCAAGGAAATCCGGTATCCGATGGGGTGAGGCCCGGCGCCAAAGGCGCGATTTGGTCCGGGGGACCAAATCGAGGGCCGAACGCCCGAAGCGCAAGCGAAGGGCCGGGAGGCTGCAACCGCAAACCTCGCGGGTTTGCTATCCCATGACCGCTCGACTTACCCAACTATAACGCTATCCTGCAGGCAAATGGCCTACACGCTCATCAACGCGCGACCGGCGGGCAATCCCGCGTCCGCTGCCTCTCCCACCGCTCTGGCGGCGGGGCAGGGTGGCCTGGTCGATTCGTTCAAGCGGAAGGTCACTTACCTACGCCTCTCGATCACCGACCGCTGCGATCTCCGCTGCACCTACTGCATGCCGGAACGGATGACCTTCCTCCCCCGCAAGGATGTCCTGTCCTTCGAGGAGCTGGACGAACTGGTCACGACCTTCGCCTCCTTCGGCGTCGACAAGCTGCGCATCACCGGCGGCGAGCCGCTCGTGCGGAAAGACTTCATGGAGCTGATGGCCCGCTTCTCGCGCCATCTCGGCAACGGCCTGAACGAGCTGACCCTCACCACCAACGGCACGCTGCTATCGAAATATGCGGGCGATCTCTCCGCCATCGGCGTGCGCCGCATCAACGTCTCGCTCGATACGCTCAAGCGCGACCTGTTCGAGAAGATCGCGCGCCGCGACATGCTGGATGACGTTCTGGCCGGCATCGACGCCGCCATCGCGGCCGGCATTAAGGTCAAGATCAACACGGTCGCTCTGG
>JAUYSA010000186.1 GCA_030696545.1 Hyphomonadaceae bacterium | reverse complement strand
TTGCGGACGGTGAAGTTCTCGTTGAGACCCTGACCGGCGCGCGCGATGCAGAGACCCTCGAAGGCCTGAATGCGCTCACGCTCGCCTTCCTTGATCTTCACGTTGACGCGCAGCGTGTCGCCGGGGGCGAAATCAGGGATTTTCTTGCCTTCGGTGACGCGGGCGATTTCCTCGCGTTCGAGGGTCTGGATGAGGTGAGCGGTCATCGGTCTGTCTTTCAGTCGCGCGGCTTCGCCCTTGGAATGGGGGCGTCGCGGGAAGCGGCGTATAAATCGGGTCTGCGAGCTTTAGTCAACTCCTCTGCCTGATTTCGTCGCCAGGCTGCGACCTTTGCGTGATCGCCGGAGGTTAAAACCGCTGGAATCTCGCGATTTTCCCACGTTTGCGGCCTCGTATAATGCGGGTGTTCGAGCAGGCCGGTCTCGAAACTTTCCTCGGTGAGGGACTCGGCGTTTCCTGCGACCCCCGGCAGCAGGCGGACGCAGGCTTCCAGCAGGGCGAGGGCCGCCACTTCACCGCCCGCGAGAACAAAGTCTCCGAGCGAGACTTCCTCGAGCTCCCTGCCCTCGATCACCCGTTCGTCCAGCCCCTCGAACCGGCCGCACAGAAGAATGACGCCGGGGCCGGCGGCAAGTTCGCGGACGCGCGCCTGGGTCAGGGCTTTCCCGCGCGGGGAGAGATAGATGCGGGGACGGCCGCCCTGCTCGACGCTGTCGAGCGCCGCCGCCGCTACGTCAGCGCGCATCACCATGCCAGCGCCGCCGCCAGATGGCGTATCGTCGACATTGCGATGCTTGCCCACGCCATGGTCGCGGATATCGACCGTATCGAGCTGCCAGATGCCTTGCCGCAGCGCCGTGCCGACGATCGAGACGCCGAGGACGCCGGGGAAGGCTTCGGGAAAAAGCGTGAGACAGGTGGCGCGGAACGTCATGGCTTTTCCGTTAGCTTGTCCGGGGCCGGTTTGCACCTCCCTGCCTTGCGCCAGGCTTGCAGCGTCACTGCATCCGGCCCCTGTTTTGGGGGGCCGTTCGGTGCTAGGGAACCGCGGCGTTTCTGCTGGGAGGATTACTTCATGAAACTTGCGACATTCGCTCTGGCCGCTGTGCTGCTGGCCGCTCCGGCGCTTGCTCAGGACGTCGCGCCGCCATCCGACACGGTGAAAGTCGTCGTGGAAAAAGGCGTCTCCATGGAAGTCATGGGTCAGGCCGGCGAGATCGAGTACAAGGCCGACGGCACGTTCTCGGGCTTTGATGGCCAGATCCAAGGCACCTACAAGACGAACGGCAACAAGCTCTGCATCACCGCCGAAGCTGTCGGTATGATCGACCAGTGCTCGGAATATCCGGATGGCAAAAAGGCCGGCGACACGTTCGAGCTTCCCTCGGACATGGGCCCGCTGAAAGTGACCATCCGCTCGTAAGAGGGACATTTGCGTAAAGCGCCGCCGGAGACCCCGGCGGCGTTCGTGTATCCGCCCTCTTGCGGCGGGCTCTCCGGAGCGGTTCAATCGCCCCGGATCGGATAACGGACAATGGGATTAGGGAGACCAACATGAAATTCAAACTTATCACTCTCGTGGCTGCCGCCGTTGCGATGCCGGCTCTGGCGCAAACACCGCCGTCCGACACGCTGACGGAAGTCATCTCCAAGGGCGTGACCGTCACGGTCGCGCAAATGGCCATGACGGGCGACGTCACTTACAAGGCGGATGGCACCTTCTCTGGCTTTGATGGCCAGTATGAAGGCACCTACAAGGTCGATGGCTCGAAGCTTTGCGTCACGGCCGCCGCCGTTGGCCAGGACAATGCCTGCGTGGAATACCCCGCCGGCAAGAAGTCAGGCGACAAGTTCAAGGTTACGGACCCGGCGGTCGGCGACCTGGAAATCACCATCAAGTAAGCAGGTTCCACGGAACCCATGATGCGCCGCCGCGGGCAACCGTGGCGGCGTTTCTGTATCCGGTGTTCTGCGCCTTACCCAATTGTGATGTGGCGCCCGGCCCATGTGGCGCCTACAAAATGGGGGTGATGCAGCACGCAGGGCGCAACGCGAAGAACCGAGGGACGCGGGCGAAGATGATCGCCCTGACGATCGCTTGCCTGCCTGCCCTGTCCGCCTGCGAAACCTTTTTCGAGGCGGAGGCCGTTCGCACACATCCGGTGGAGGGCAAGCTCGTCGATATCGGCGGGCGGCGCATCCAGATCGACTGCCAGGGCGAAGGCGGGCCGACCGTCGTGTTCCAGTCGGGCGGCGACATGCTGGGTTCGCTAGGCTGGAAGCCGGTGATGGAGAAAGTGACGGCCAGGACGCGTGCCTGCGCCTATAGCCGCGCCGGCATTCTGTGGAGCGACCCAGCGCAGGAAAAATTCGAGCCGGAGGAAGTGGCGCGCGACCTTCACGCAGCGCTAGAGGCAGCGGGCGAGAAGCCGCCCTACCTGATGGTCGCGCATTCGCGGGGCGGCCTCTACAACATGATCTTCGCGGGGCTCTATCGCGACGAGATTGCGGGGATGGTGTTCGCGGATTCATCCCACCCAGATCAGGAGAAGCGGTTCCGCGAGGCGGGGCTGCCAACCGGCGAGTATGTGACGCCTGCGCAGGAGCTGGGCCTCGCTTTCAAATGGACCGGGTTGATGCGGCTGTCGCCCTATCCGGCTGATCCTTCGATCTCGGACGAGGTGCAGGCCTTCTATCCGAAGTCAGCGCAGGCCAATGCGCGCGAGGCGCGCGAGCGGTCTCGCACAATGGAGGAAGCGGGGCGTTATCGCGACCTGCAGAACTGGCCGCTGGTCGTGCTGGCGCGGGAGCTTCCCGAGCAGACGCAGGCGCGCAAGCGAGCCGATGCGCACGACGCGTATCTTCTTTCGGCGGACGGTCTGGTTGCGGGCACGGACACGCCGGAAAGCGAAGTCGTGTGGCGTCAGCTGCAGGCGGATCTTGCGACATGGTCGAGCCGTGGACGGCTACAGATCGTGCCGGATTCCAACCACGCTTTCTTTTTCCACCGGCCTGACATGGTGGCGGCTGCGATCGATGAAGTTCTGGCCGCAGCCCGCGTGGTCAGGCGGACGCCGCCTCGGGTGAACTGGCGGCGGTCTCCGGATTAGCCTTCTGGCCTTTCGCGGCGATGACGGTCGCGGCCATGTCGCCCGAGACATTGCCCACGGTGCGGAAGATATCGGGCACGGATTCGACCGCGACCAGGATACCGAGCAGTTCGATCGGCACGCCCATCGCCATCGATATCGGCGCGACGCTGGCGACGAAGGAAATCTCGCCGGGCAAGCCGACCGAGCCGATGCTGATTGCGATCGCGACGAGACCGCCGACCACGATCTTGTCGAGCGTAAGATCGACCCCGAAGACCGCGGCGCAGAAGAAGACAACGCCCAGGTTTGCGACCGGGCTGGTCATCCGGAATACCGCAACGGCTAGCGGCAGGACGATATTGGCCACGCGCTCTGGCACGTCCAGCGCGTCGCGCGAGCGCTCGACCATCAGCGGCAGGGAGGCGAGCGAAGAGCGGCTGGAGATCGCAACCGCCAGAACGGGCGCGGTGGCGTTGGCGAACTTCGCCACACCCACCCTGCCCCAGAGAATCGCGAACAGGAAAGCGATCGGCACGATCGCGGCCGTGACGACAGAGACGATAACGATGTACTGCGCGATCAGGCCGACGATGCCGACGCCTGCCGTAAGGCCGACGCCGAGCGCCAGCGCGAAAACGCCGATGGGCGCGGCCAGCAAGACCCAGCGCACGATGACGATCATGGTGTCTGCGACGGCGCGGAAGAAGCCGACCATCGGGTCGCGCTGGGCGGCGGGGAGGCGGGTTGCGGCAAAGCCGAAGAACAGCGCGAAGACGACGAGCGGCAGGATCGCGCCCTCGGCGGCGGCGGCGATGGGATTGCCCGGCGCAAGCGCGGCGAACCATGCCCCGATGGTCGGTGGGGACGCCGGCGTAACGGGCGCATCACCTGCGCCGGCGATGAAGGTGGATGCTGCGGTCTGGTCGACCGGCCAGAGCACGAGGATTGCGGGAAAGGCGATACAGGCGAATGCCGTCGCGCTTAGCAGCAGGACGCCGAACACGCCGAGCGAGCGAGCGGCAAGCCGCCCGGTCGACGCGGCGTTGGCGACGGAGGCGACGCCGGTGACGAGCAGCGAGAAGACCAGCGGCACGACCGTCATGCGCAACAGGTTGAGCCAGAGGGCGCCGATGTATTCGACCTCGGTGAGGAAGCCGGCGAGCGCGGCATTGCCCGTTGCGCCGACCATCGCTCCGACCGCGATGCCCGCAGCCAGAGCGAGCACCGTTATGATGCTCAGCCATTTCAGCATGTGAACGCAGCTCCAGCCTGCCCGAACCAGTGTTCTCACTTGGCCTGCGCGGCGGCTGGCTGGCAAGCGCTGGATGGCGGCGAAGGGCGCGAACCGTGTGGGATGGCTCGCCGGCTAGCGGAGCGCCTCGAGGATCGAGACGGCGGAGGCGCCGCAGATCAGCGTGAAGAAGACTTCGAGCACCGGCACGCGGAATTTCAGAAGATTGCCCCCAAGCCAGATAAGGCCCGTGACCGCCGCCGCAACAACCCAAGGCCCGAGCACGAAGCCGATCGACCGCTGCAGTCTGTCGAACGCCGAGTAGTATCCCGGGAACTGGAACAGATAAGCTGCGCCCAAAGCCGCGGCGGAGAACAGCACGGCAAGGCCGGCGAGGAAACGTTCCAGGGCGTCGAGTTTCATTGTCTGCCTTGCAGAAGCTATGCGGGCTTGCGCGCGATGATGACCTGCGTGCCGGGCAAGAACGTGTCCAGCTTGCGCTTGAGTTCCAACCCGCCCTCGGTCGCAAACAGCGTTCGCCAAGTCTGGTCCCACGCCTGAAGCAAAGGATGCTCGCGCTGCTCGAGCGTGGTATCGCGCCCCCAGTAAAAGGCCAACAACATCACCGAATAGAAGCCGAAGGTATCGTACCGTTCGATGATCAGGCCTGCGTCCGTGACGAGCGACTTGAACTGCTCGACCGAGAAGATGCGCACATGGTTTGGCGGCTTGAAATACTCCGGCGGCGCCACGAGCTTCTGCAGTTCTTCGGATGCCGGATGCGGAACGGTCAGGGTCAGGAGGCCGCCCGGCGCCGTTATGCGCGCCAGTTCGGATATCATCGTCTTTGGATCGCTTACGTGTTCAAGCACTTCAGTGCAGATCACTCTCGTCGCCAAGCCGTCGGCAAGCGGCAGGACTTCTGATGTCGTGAGGACCTCGGTCACCTCCCTAGCGGTGGTTTCACGCAAGACCTTTGAAGCCCTGGCCAGATGCTCCGGCTGAATGTCGCAAAGGACGACGTGCGCGCCCTGACGGCCGGCAAAGCTGGCATAGCCGCCATTGCCGCATCCGACGTCGACGACGACATCCTCGGCCGTGATGGGGAAGCCGGTGTAGAGCTCGTTTCCCTCGAACCAACCGGATTTGCACAGGTCGGTCAGACCCATGGCGTCCGGGACATTCTCGCGCGCAAGCTCGACGTGCGGGAGTGATTCAACCGTCGCGGCGGCAGCCGGAGGACTTGCAGGCTCCGGTTTGCGGGGCATCAGACGGCTAAGAAAATTCACAGGCTCGCCTATTTCACGATTGGCAGCACGATGTAGCTCGGCTGGGTGTTGGTGTGGCGGACTACGTTGTTGGCGACAAGGCCTTCCTTATCGAATTCGTTGCGGCCGCCGGTGTTGAGGTTGCGGCCGTATTTCGGGAAGGAGGAGGATGTGACTTCCACGCGGATGCGGTGGCCCGGCAGGAAAGTGTTGGCGGTGGACATGGGCGTGAAGTCGAGCTTGTAGGTCTTGCCCTTCTCCATGAAGACCTCGCGGTCATAGCCTTCACGGAAGCGGGCGCGGAGGATGGTGTCGTCGAGGAGGTAGGCTGTGCCATCGGGGGCGACGTCGACCAGCTTCACGGCGAAGTCTGTGTCCTTCGCATCGGATGAGACGTGCAGGATGGCGTCGACGAAGCCGGCGACAGTGACGGGCTCTTTCAGGATGTCAGAGGTATAGACGAGGACGTCGTGGCGGACTTCGACGGGACGCTGATCGAAGGCGCCAGGGACGACAACGCCGCCATTACAGCAATCGCCGCCGCCGATGGTTTGCACCGGGTTTTTCGGATCATAAGCGAAGCTGTCGGCGGGTTCATTGCCGGGCGCGCTGAACGAGAGCTTGCCGTCGCCGAAGACGGAGTTCGCCTTGCCGCCGGAGCGCAGATAGAGGCGCGTTTCCTGCGCGGCTTTTGGCGGCCATTGCTGGGAGGTTTTCCAGGCGTTGTCGCCCATCGAGTAGTAGCGGATTTTCGGCGTGGTCGACGGGAAGGCTGCCGGTTTGCTCTTGAGGAAGCGATCAAAGAATTTCCAGACTTCGCCGTTCACATCCATCGTAGCGTCGCCGAGCTCGCGGTCGCCGGATTTGAAGTTGGGGCCGAGCGCCCCGAAGGCGCAGTGAACGCTGGGGCCGACGATGGCATACTGGTTGTCGCGCGTTTCCGCGTCGACGCCGGATTTGGTAGCGTGATTATAGAGCGCGAGGTTCGGGCCGATCGAGACGTCGTACCAGGAGTTGTACCAGAGCGCGGGAACGCCCCACTTTTCATTGTCGTGGTAGAGGCCGCCCTTGAACCATTCGGGATCATCGGGCAGCGCGCGCGAGATCAGCTGTTCGTTCGTGCCGGCGGGTTCGCCCAGCGAGGTGAGCATTTCGCCGTAGGGAAGATGCCAGACCTGTTTGGACCAGGTGACGTCGGGCTTCTTCGGGTTGAGGTCGCTGTACTGCGAAAGATACTGGCGCAGCTTCGGGTCGAGATTTTCCGGGATCTGCGCGCGAAGCGGATTGTCAGTGTCGTAAAGCCAGATGGTGAAGAGCGTGCGGGGAACGCCGCCGCGATACCAGTTGCCCTGCTCGTGGAACTCGCCGACGCGGCCGATGCCGGCGCCGGAGGCCATCGGCACCATGGCGGCGTGGGCGGGATGGTTGGTGGCGGCAAGCTGGAGCTGCCATTCGGCGGTTGAAGAGCAGCCGAGGGTGCCGACCTTCTTGTTGGACCATGACTGGTCCGCGATCCAGGTGAGCGCGTCGTAACCGTCGGTACGCGGGTAGCCGAGGATTTCGAACTTGCCTTCGGAGAAATAGCGGCCGCGTTCGTTCTGGCCGATATAGGCGTAGCCGCGATCGATCGCTTCGACGACCTGGCGCAGCGTGCCGCCGGTGAGCGTGTTCATGTTGTAGGGCGTACGCACGAAGATGGTGGGGACCGGGCCGGTCACATCCTTCGGACGATAGATGTCGGTGGAGAGGTGAATGCCATCGCGCATCGGCATCAGCACCTTGCGCTCGATCACGGCGCGGCGCTGGAGTTCGGCTTCGAGCGCGGGCTGGCTCCATTTCGAATAGTCGGTCGGCGGGTTGTCGCTGGCGACGGGCAGCGCGGAGCTGGGCTGGACCTGGAAAGTCAGCACCGTCGCGGCGATGGCGGCGAGGCTGAGGCAGGCGAGGAAAGACTTCTTCATGCATAGGCCCCGGTCAGATTGCGAAAGGCTATCAGCGTCGCGGCGGGATTGCCAATCGCGCGGATGGGCTACGGGATTTTCCTTGGGGCAAGGCGGCTGTGGGGTCGTGACGTTGCCGCCACATCGAGATGGATTCTCTGCCCGCCTCCGGCTTGAAGTGCGGGTTGTGGGGTTTCGTGCGACTTCGCGTTTCTCTCTTTATCGTTAGGTGGCCCGATCCGGCCGCCCGAGCAGTTCGCAAGGCGGGACGAGCGGTCTATATGTCGGGGCGATGACGACGCCGGCTGCACAGAATCTGGAAGCCAGAACCGAACCCGAAGCGCAGATCGGGCGCGTGGTGTTCATTGCTTTCCTGGGGCTCGCGGCGATCGCCTGGATCGGGATTGCGGTGGCCGCGAATTCGCGCACGCCGGGGCTGATCGGATTTGCGACTTCGGTGTTTGGCGGATTTTTCGTGGCGCTTCTGATCGCGGCGGTTGGCGGCGGGATCGCGCTGAAACTGTCCGAGCCGAAAAAGGCCGAGTTGGCGCCGCCCGTGATGGGCGCCGATGAGGTTGGCGTCGAAATGCATGCGATCCTGACCGACCTCGAAGGCTATCGGCAGCATGTTTCGCAGCAGGTTATCGAACGGTCAGCGTGGCGCGTGCCCGCGTGTGCGGGCGTGGGGCTTTGCGTATGGACCTTGTTCGCGCTGGCGGGAGCGCCGGGCGGCGCGGCGGATTTCATCGCGGTGATGGCTGTGGGTGGGATGGCTGGATATTTCTGGTCGGTGCGTGAACTCTCGCAGCAGTATTCCAAGCTGTATCGTGAGCGTGTCCTGCCAAGACTGGCCGCGTCGTTCGGCGAGATCACCTGGCGCAATGCGGTGATGCCTGATCTTTCGCGGCTGAAGGCGGAGCGCGTGTTCCGGAATTTTGGCGAAGCGCGGGCGACCAATGAGCTGGCGGGGACTTATCGCGGGCTGCCGGTCAATATTGTCGAGCTCAAGCTGATGAGCGCTGAAGAGAAGCAGAAAGAGGTCGCGGTTTTCGACGGCCTTCTGATCGACATCGACCTGCGGCGCGACACCGGGGCGACGACTGCGGTGATTTCCGACGCGGGCGCGTTCGGCAATTTGCGCGACCGGATCAACACCGGTGGCCGCGAGCGGGTGAAGCTGGAGGATGTGGAGTTCGAGCGCGTCTATGAAGTCTATTCGACTGACCAGATCGCGGCACGCGCCCTGCTCCACCCCGCCTTGATGGAGCGGTTGCTGAAGCTGGGACAGCGTGGGGATTTCGGACGCCCGGTGATGCTGTGTACGGGATCGCGGCTGACGGTTGCGGCGCCGAAGGCGGATGGGCGCGCATTGTTCGAGCCGCCGGGGTTCACGAAACCGGCGGCCAATCGCGAAACACTGCTACGGCTGCGCGGCGATATCGAGGCGTCGCTGGGACTGGCGGATGCACTGGTTGATCTGGACCATCGGTTTGGCGCCGTCGCGCGATAATCTCTTTCAGACATGCGGATGCGACCCCGCAGGCGAATGCCGGCGGGGCATGAAGGCCTGCGCTGAGCGCGGCTCAGGACGTGTCGTTGATCCGGGCGAAGCTTTCAGCGGCGGCGGCAGCGAGCTCGCCGAGATCCTGACGGATGGCGCCGCGGTGAACGATGAGTGGCCTGAGCAACGCGTCGATGCGCTTCGGCATGCGGCGGCGCATCTGGCGCGCAAGGCGGCGGATGAATGGCGTGGGATCGAGCGCGACGCGGATGATTCCTTCGAGGCGAAGGGCGAGCCCGCGTGTCGGCAGCAAGCGCTCGGGATCATCGATCCTGCGACGCCGGTGGCCCGACGCGCGGGACGATTGGGCGTCGCCGGGTTCTGCCTCGTGGAGGGGGACGGTGAAGATCGATCGCCAGGCGGCGGAGTCTGCTGGATCGAGCGCTGACGTCTGAGGCGGCTTCGGTGACGCGTTGCTGGCTTGCTTTCGGGAGTGCGAACGCGGAGCGACAAGGGACGCCAGCAGCGCCATCGCCTCGATCAGAACAAGACGGCGCAGCATCAGTTCGACAGGACGGAGCCAGCCCAGAAGTTCCGCCTTGCGCCGCGAGACAATGCTGGACAGTGCGGCAAGGCCGAGCGGCGTGCCGAAGCGCGCGGTGATGAATGTCAGAAGGTCGCGCGCGTGAACGAGCACATCGGCCGCGCGGGCCCATGTCAGGCCCGGCGGCGTATCGAGATCGTAGATGATGCGCGGATCGCTCATGACGGCGATTATACGCGCGGTCTCCTGGGGCGGGGACGGAGGGGTTTTTATCCTACAGGCTGGGTGCGGGCTGGGGC
>JAUYSA010000179.1 GCA_030696545.1 Hyphomonadaceae bacterium | reverse complement strand
AGGGCGACAAGAAACTCGCCATCATCTCGCTCGCCACCTCCGAACGCTGGAAAGCCGAAGGCGGCGACTGGAACGAGAAGACCTACTGGCACCGCGTCGTGGTGTTCGCGCCAGCGAAGGTCGCATTGATCGAGAAGGCCGTGCAGATGGGCACCCGCCTCCGGCTCGTCGGTCAGGTGCGTCCGAGCTCCTGGGAAGATGAGCGCGGCCAGAAGCGCTACTCGATCGAGTTCGTCGTCACCGGCTTCGGCGAGGTCGAAATTCTCGCGCGCGGCAAACCGAGAGCCGAAGCGCCAGCGGAGCAGGCCGCAGCCGGCGAAGACACTCCGAAGCAAAAGCGCAAGCGCGCGGCTTGAGCTAGCGCCGGCGGCGCAAGCCGCCGGCTTCTTCCTGTCCGACAATCATCATCAAGGAGGCCGGCATGGCTGCCGCCGCTGATACCGTGTCGCTGCACGACACCGTCACCAACCGTATCATTCGTGAACTCGAACAAGGCCGTATCCCGTGGGTGCAACCGTGGGCGTCATCGGGAACAACGCCGCTTGGCCTGCCGCTGAACGCGGCGACGAGCCGGGCCTATTCCGGCGTCAACATCCTGCTGCTGTGGGCGGCCGCGCTGGATCAGGGAAGGCCCTCCCAGCGCTGGCTCACTTATCTGCAGGCGCTGTCGCTTGGCGGCGCCGTGCGCAAGGGTGAGAAGGGCACGATGGTCGTCTACGCCGATACCTTCATCCCCAAGGCCGAGCAGGAGAAGGCGAGCACGTCCGGAGAAGATGCCCGGCGCGTCGGTTTCCTGAAACGCTTCACGGTGTTCCATGTCGAGCAGTGCGATGGCCTGCTGGCCGATCCCGAAGCCAAACCCTTGCCGGGTCGGACTGAGGTGCTCCCGATGGCCGAGGCTGCTATCGCCGCGACGGGCGCCGACATCCGGGTCGGCGGCGACATGGCGTTCTATGCGCCATCACATGACTTCATCATGGTGCCGCCGCAGGAAGCCTATTTCGAGCCCATCAACTGGTATCGCACGAAGCTGCACGAGCTGACGCACTGGACCGGACATCCCTCGCGCCTTAACCGCGACTTCTCCGGCAGGCGAGGGGGTGAAGCCTACGCGCGCGAGGAACTTGTCGCAGAGCTGGGCTCGGCTTTCATCTGCGCCGAACTCGGGATAGCGCCGACCGTCCGCCATGCGGACTACATCGGCGCGTGGCTCGACGTGCTCAAGGGCGACAACCGCGCCATCTTCCAGGCCGCATCGCTGGCTTCAAAAGCCGCCAACTTCGTCATGGGCCGGGGCGTGACCGGTGCGCTCCAGCCCGATCATGTCGCGTAGGTCCTTTACTCCCTCTTCCAGAAGTTCGCGCGCGTGATCCCGCCAGTCGAAGGGACCCTGGACGGCCAGTCCAAGCTGGATCTTGGCAATGGCGCCCTTGGCCGACATGGTCGGCAACTCGCGAATGGCGCCAGCTTCTTCTTCGAGTTCCGGATAGGTGGCCTTGATCCGCTGGTCGAGGATGCGCATGGCGCAGGCTTCAGGCATGTCACTGTCGTAGGCGTCGGGAAATTCCATCTGCCGCCGCGCCTTGGCGTGAAGGATGGATTCCAGATTTTGCCAGCGCCGGATCATCGTCTCCAGCCGGGCTTTCCTGGCCATCCAGGCTGCGGCTCTTTCCGGGACAGGATCGCAATGAGCGCCGGCCGTGATGGAGGAGAGGGGGACGGCAACAGGTGCTGCAGTCCTGGGCGTGCGGATGCGCGACTTCTTTGGCATGGCAACCTCCAACCTGGTTCGCCTGCCTAGCAAGTTGGAAATCCGGCTTCGTCCTCAGTTCGATGATAGACGGACATAAATTCAGCCGCACACGATAAGAAAAATCGTATCTAATGTGCGGACACGATCAGAATATTCTTATCTAAATCGTCAGTTACGATACGAATAATCATATTGACTTTGGGCATGTCGATACGATATTTCTTATCGATGACCCTTGCAGCCCAACAGCTCGACCGCCGGTTTTCGGAGATTCGCGAGACCCTGAGAGGCGCGGAGCGGCCCGCGCGCGGGTGGATCAAGGCGATCCGCGAAGCCCTCGGCATGACGACAGCTCAGCTGGCGGCCCGCATGGGCGTCGCCCAGCCGCGCATCACCGAGCTTGAGAAGCGGGAGGCTGGCAGGGTCGTGACCCTCCAGAGTCTGGAGCGCGCTGCCGAAGCCCTCGATTGCCGACTGGTCTACATCCTCGTTCCGAACGACTCCCTGGAGGGCCGGGTCAACGCGCGCGCGGAGGCTGTCGCTGAACTGCATCTGTCCGCGGTCGACCACACAATGCGCCTCGAGAACCAGAGCGTCACTGATCGGCAGCGTCGCGACGCGATGAAGAAGAAGATCGTCGCAGAGCTGCTGGAGCGGCCCGCGCGGCTCTGGCAGCTGCCGTGACCGACCTGCTCGACGCGGAGCCGGAAGGGGCGACGCCGCTCACGCCGGAGGAGCGGGAAGGGCTGATCCCGGCGCAGGTGACGCTCCGCCGCGAGCTCAACGAACTCGAACAGCAGAACATCCTCGAGGCGAGTCTCTGGGTGACCGGGCGGAGCCGTGATCCCGTGTCGGAGGCCTTCGCGCGGAACCTTCACCGGCGCATGTTCAGCCAGGTCTGGCGGTGGGCTGGAGACAACCGCACGTCCAACAAGAATATCGGCTGCGACTACTGGGAAATCGACATCCAGCTGAGGGGGGCGCTTGAGGATACCCGGACATGGCTGGCGTTCTCGTCCTATCCGGCGGATGAGATCGCTGTGCGCTTTCACCATCGCCTGGTCGCCATCCATCCCTTCGCGAACGGCAATGGCCGCTGGTCGCGCTTGATGGGTGACACACTGGCGCGGCGGCTTGGCAGGCCTGCCTTCAGCTGGGGCAACAGCACCCTGCTCGACGACGATGCGACGCGGCGCGCCTACATCGACGGGTTGCGCGCCGCCGACCGGCACGACATCGGCCCGCTGTTGGCCTTCGCACGGTCGTAGGCGGGCTCCGCTTTCAGGTGACAGGGCGGAGAGCGTGCGGAGAGCGTCTGGCGGTCACGCTCGGTCCCGCCGCCAAGAGGCGGCTCCTTCGGGCGCGACCCTGCGGGCGCTGCGCGCCGCCAGCCACTCGACGGCGCGTTCCGCCATGCAGCGCCGGAAGACGGCGCGCAGGCTCCCTGCAGCCTTCATTCTGACTGGCGGACCTGACGGTCCGCGCACGATCTGAGGCAGTCCCCTATTTCTCGCAGGAGGGGAGTTGATTGCTCGGGCCCT
>JAUYSA010000125.1 GCA_030696545.1 Hyphomonadaceae bacterium | reverse complement strand
AGCTCGGCTCGAAAACGCCGGGACATCCGGAATACGGGCATACGGTTGGCGTTGAAACGACCACGGGCCCGCTTGGTCAGGGCATCGCCAATGCGGTGGGCTTCGCGATGGCGGAGCGGCATCTCAATTCGCGCTTCGGCGACGAGTTGGTGAACCACAAGACCTATGTGATCGCGGGCGATGGCTGCCTGATGGAAGGCATCAGCCAGGAAGCAATCACGCTGGCGGGGCATCTCCGTCTCAAGAACCTGATCGTGCTGTTCGACGACAACGCCGTGACGATCGATGGATCGACCGGGCTGGCGGACGCCACGGACCAGATCAAGCGCTTCAAGGCGTCGGGCTGGAATGTGGCGCGCGTCGACGGGCACAATATGGACGCGGTGCGCGGCGCGTTGCTGGCGGCGCAGACGGCGGATCGCCCGTCGCTGATCGCGTGCAAGACCATCATTGGATATGGCGCGCCGAAGATCGCGGGCACGGGGCCGGCGCATGGCGGACCTTATGGCGCCGAAGAGATTGCGGGCATCCGCAAGGCCATCGACTGGCCGCATGAGCCGTTCGTCGTGCCGGAAGAAGTGCTGAAGGAATGGCGCAAGATCGGCACGCAGGGGTCGCGTCATCGCGAGGCGTGGGCCAAGCGTCTGGCGGCGAGCGACAAGCGTGGGGCTTTTGAGGCGACGCTGTCGGGCAAGGTTCCCGAAGGCCTGAAGGCGGCGCTGAATGCGCACAAGAAGAAGATCGTCGAAGCGCAGAAGGCAGACGCCACGCGCAAATGGTCTGGCGCGGCGCTGGAAGTGGCAACCGAGCTGATGCCGGAACTGATCGGCGGATCGGCCGATCTCACCGGATCGAACAACACGCGGACGGCCGCCAATAAAGCGCCGTTCACGCCCGAGAATTATGGCGGGCGTTATGTCCATTGGGGCATTCGCGAGCACGCCATGGCGGCGGCGATGAACGGCATGGCGCTGCATGGCGGCATCATTCCCTATTCGGGCACTTTCCTGGTGTTCTCGGATTACTCGCGGCCGGCGATCCGGCTTGGCGCGCTGATGGGCCAGCGCGTGATCCATGTGATGACGCATGACTCGATCGGCGTGGGCGAAGATGGCCCGACGCACCAGCCGGTGGAGCATGTGGCTTCGCTGCGGAATATTCCGAACCTGCTCGTCTTCCGCCCGGCAGATGGCGTGGAGACGGCCGAGGCGTGGGAAGTGGCGCTGAATTCGACGACGGCGCCGTCGCTGATCGCGCTCACCCGCCAGAACCTCGCCCCGGCGCGCAAGGAGCACACCGACGACAACCTGGTGGCGAAGGGCGGCTATGTGCTCTCCCCCGCGACCAAGCCGGAGAAAGTCGTGCTGCTGGCGACGGGGTCCGAGGTCGAGATTGCGCTGGAGGCGCAGAAGACGCTTGAGGCCGAAGGCATTGGCGCGCGGGTCGTTTCGATGCCGTGCTTCTCGCTGTTTGCGGCGCAGGACGCCAAGTATCGCGCCGATACGCTGGGCGGGAAACTGCCCAAGGTGGCGGTTGAGGCAGGCATCCGCGATGGCTGGGACCGCTGGATCGGGCCGGAGGGCGGATTTGTGGGCATGACGGGCTTTGGCGCGTCGGCCCCTTACAAGGCGCTGTACAAGCATTTCGGCATCACCGCCGAGGCTGTGGTGAAGGCGGCTAAAGAGCGGGTTTAACGCTCGTTCCGGCTGGAAGTACGCCCTCGTCCTTCGACGGCCGGCCCTTCGGGCCTGCTCAGGATGAGGGCTACGGTGCTGCTGGTGGTTTGGCCCTCATCCTGAGCAGCACGCGTCGCGTGCGCCCGTCGAAGGACGAGGGCGTACGCACCGCGACAGAGTATTGCGAGAATTTACCGCGCAAACCTCTCGCATGTGCGGAAAAATCCGCTATTACGCCGCGCATGAAGACCGTGTGACGGCCGGTCCCGTTCCTGCATCCGGGGCCGCACTTGGATGATAGAGGATTCCCGATGGCTGTTCGTGTTGCGATCAACGGTTTTGGCCGGATTGGTCGACTGGTTCTCCGTTCCATCCTGGAACACAAGCGCACGGACATCGAAGTCGTCGCGGTTAACGATCTCGGCCCGGTCGAGACGAACGTCCACCTGCTGAAATACGACTCGGTTCATGGCCCGCTGAACATGGACGTGAAGGTCGAGGGCGACACGGTTTCGGTCGGAAACCAGAGCTTCAAGGTCACGGCGATCAAGAACCCGGCTGAGCTGCCGCACAAGGACATGAACGTCGATATCGCGTTCGAATGCACGGGCATCTTCACGGCGAAGGACAAGGCCGCCCTGCACCTCCAGGCTGGCGCCAAGCGCGTGCTGATCTCGGCCCCGGGCGAGAATTCGGACCTGACGGTAGTCTATGGCGTGAACCATCAGAAGCTCACCAAGGAGCACATGATCGTCTCGAACGCTTCCTGCACGACGAACTGCCTCGTGCCGGTGGTGAGCGTCCTTCACGAAGCCATTGGCATCGAGAAGGGCATGATGACGACCATCCACTCCTACACCGGCGACCAGCCGACGCTGGATACGATGCACAAGGATCTCTATCGCGGCCGCGCGGCTGCGCTGTCGATGATCCCGACCTCGACGGGCGCGGCTAAAGCGGTCGGCCTCGTGATGCCGGACCTGAACGGGAAGCTGGACGGCATCTCGGTGCGCGTGCCGACCCCGAACGTTTCGCTGGTGGACTTCAAGTTCATCGCCAAGCGCGAGACGACCGCGAAGGAGATCAACGATCTCATCCGCACCGCCGCCAACGGCAAGCTGAAGGGCATTCTCGGCTACACGGACGAGAAGCTTGTCTCGAGCGACTTCAACCACAACCCGCACTCGTCGATCTTCCACACCGACCAGACCAAGGTGATGGACGGCACGTTCGTGTCGGTGCTGTCGTGGTATGACAATGAGTGGGGCTTCTCGACCCGGATGAGTGACACGGCTGTCGCCTGGGCGAAGCTGATCTAGTGGCGGGCAACACCCAAGACGAAAAAGGGACGGCGACCGAAGAGGTCGCCGTTCACGTTTCTGCCGCCCCGCCTTACCATGTGAAGGGCGAGGTGGTTGAGGCTGCGGCGGAAACGCCGGCCACGACGCAGTTGCAGAAGCCGCATGATCCGGCGGCGTGGATGCATCAGCGCCTCGTCCACCAGATCATGGAGTTCGAGAAGAACCTCGGACCCGAGCATGAAGTGGGCGGGCGGTTCGTCGAGGGACCTAGCGGAGAGCCGCTGCACCTGTCGAACGTGGCGAGCTGGGGACCGGACATGATCCTGTTCCTCGGTGAATTCCCGGACGGCCGGAAATGGGAGCTGATCCAGCACTACAGCCAGGTCAGCCTGCTGTTGGTGGCGGTGAAGAAGATCAATGAAGCGCCACGGCGCATCGGGTTCGAGCTGCTGAAGAACGTCAAGGAACAGGATGTTCCCTGGGAAGACCCAATCAGCTGACAGATGGCAGCTGACCGATGGCGGGTGACGGCCCGAACGATGCACGCATGAGCGCGATGACCAACTGAGTTTACCTAATCTGACGGGACGAACGACATGACCTTCCGCGCGCTTCAGGGCGCTGACCTCAAAGGCAAGACGGCGCTGGTGCGCGTTGATTTCAACGTGCCGATGGATGACGGGGAGATCACGGATGACACGCGCCTGCGCGCGGCGTTGCCGACGATCGAACTGCTGTCGAATGCCGGCGCGAAAGTTGTGCTACTGGCTCACTTCGACCGCCCCAAAGGCAAGCGCGTTCCGGAAATGAGCCTGAAGCCGGTTCTGCCTGCCCTCTCCAAGCTGGTTGGCCATGATGTGGCGTGGGCTGATGACTGCATCGGAGCCGATACGAAGGCCGTTATCGACGCGCTGAAGCCGGGCGGCGTCGCGCTGCTGGAAAACCTCCGCTATCATGCGGGCGAAGAGAAGAATGATCCGGCGTTCGCCGCCGAACTCGCCAAGCTGGGCGACATCTATGTCAACGATGCGTTCTCCGCCGCGCACCGGGCGCACGCTTCGACCGAGGGCGTCGCGAAACTGCTGCCGGCCTATCCGGGACTTTCGATGGAGCGCGAACTGACGGCGCTCGACGCGGCGCTGGGCAATCCGCAGCGGCCCGTGATCGGCATTGTCGGCGGATCGAAAGTTTCGACCAAGCTCGACCTGCTCAAGAATCTCGTCACCAAACTCGACAAGCTTGCCATCGGCGGCGGCATGGCGAATACGTTCCTGTATGCGCAGGGCCATGATGTGGGCGCGTCATACTGCGAGAAGGATCTCGCCGAGACGGCGCGCGAAATCATCCGTCTTGCCGGACAGAGCAACTGCAAGCTCTTCCTGCCGCTCGATATCGTGGTGGCCGAGCAGATGGCGGCGGGCGTGCCGACGCGCGTGCGCAATCTCGGCAATGTCGACGATCACGAGCGCATTCTCGACGCCGGCCCGGAAACGGTGGCCCGCCTCAAGCGCGCGATGGGAAACTCCAAGACGCTGATCTGGAATGGCCCGCTGGGCGTGTTTGAAATACCACCCTTCGACAAGGGCACGGTCGAAGCGGCGAAAGAAGCTGCGCGGCTCGTCAAGGCGGGTGAACTTGTGGCCGTCGCCGGCGGCGGCGACACTATCTCGGCCTTGCACCACGCAGGCGTGGCAGACGACCTCACCTTCATCTCGACGGCAGGCGGCGCCTTCCTGGAGTGGATGGAAGGCAAGGAACTGCCGGGCGTGGAAGCGCTGAAGGTCTAGTTCGGGTCAACCGCGCTTCCCGAGGGCCGCGCAGATCGATTCAGTTTCCTTCCGGTGCCGGCTCGACAGCGACCGATTGCGACAGGCATTGGCAGGGGCCATTCGTCGTAAGGAACGCGATGTCGGCAGCGTCGCGCCCGATGCCGACCCGGACGAGACCGTCGATCGGCGCGAGACGCGTGGGATCGACCAGCCACCAGCCGCCGCCGAGATAGACTTCGAATACCGCGTGAAAATCGGGCGGGTCGAGCTTCCACGCATAGGCGCTGACAGCCCTGGCGGGAATGTTGAGCGCGCGGCAGAGCGTGATGCCGAGATGACTGAAATCGCGACAGACGCCCGCGCGGTCCACGAAGGTGCGCTCGGCGGTGGTTTCGGAGTCGCTAATGCCGGCTATGTAGTCGACGTTCGCGTGAATCCAGTCGAGCACCGCACGGACGCGGGCGCCGCCGTTTTCGATCGCCCCGAACTCGCGTTTGGCGAAGGCGATGAACTTGTCCGACGGGCAATACCGGCTTGCGGTCAGATAAAGCAGGGCGTCCTGCGGAAGATCGCACCAGGCGCGCTGGATCACATCGGGCGGAAGCGAAATGCGTAGTCCATTGTCGACGACCGCCTCATAGGAGATCCGGGTCTCACCCGAGAATACGGCACGGAAGCGGCGCTCTCCGCGTTCGTCGGCCAGGTCCTGCACGATCTGCGCGTTGGGCGAGATCAAAAGGCTTTCGGAAACGATGGTCTGGTCCGGCGAAGCGGCAGCCTGGATAGAGACGATCGCTTCGGTTCCCGCCGGAAAATCGTACAGCAGATCCGAGCGGACTTTGAGTTTCATGAGGCAGCTCCCGCGGACGGTTAGAAATGCACCGATCGCATTTCAGTTCCCTACCCTGCTTCAGCGGCAGAGGGGAGATGTGCGAGAAGCGAAAGGCGGTCGGACGGCCTTGGCTGGCGCAACGCCAATCAGAATGAGCCACCCTTAACCATCAGTCGCTTGTGGTGGAGCGCCTTGTCCGGAAGGCCTTGATCTCGTTCAGCGCCGGACCGAGGCCGACATTCTCGATGGATGTCACCCTGAACGAGATGATCGAGGCTTCCGCATCGACGGGGATCACGGTCCAGCTCGGGTAACGAAACAGCGCGACATCCATGTGACGGACGCCGTCTGCCGTCTGGAGGTCCAAGGCAATCTGGGAAGAGCCGCGCTGCCTGCCTGGGCCGCCACGTGAAGACAGCACCCAGATTTCCTGAATGGGTTCGGGTGCGCGGAGATGCAGATCGATGGGGATGGCCACATCAAAATCCAGCCAGTCGGCGGAGCGTTCGGCCATGGCGTTATCGACCAGTTCACGGCTGGACGAGGTCAGCGTAATTTCCGACGCACGCAGATCCACGGCCAGATTGCTTTGCAGATAAACAGCAGTTCGCTGATCATCGCCTGCGATCTGGACATAGTCCGCGCCGATGATTTTGTTGAGCGCGGGGAATTCGTCCAGATGGAAATTCTCCGGGCGATAGCCGGGGAAATTCCCGAAAAAATTGCCGGGACGGTTGGCGTCGATAACGATCACTGGCGGAACTAAAGCGATGTCCCGCAACAGCCGCTCACGAAAATAACTGCGGGCGCGGTTCGGTCGGATGAGGAATTCCGCATGTGATGCGCGGTCGGCGGACGGGAGATCGGCGAAAGCCGTCAGCCGGGGCTCCCACCCCCACATCAGCATGCGGTCACTGCGCGAGGCGCCGGTCCAGGCGAAAAGCGGCCGGCGGACCACGCCATCGCCCGCCACGAGCCTGAAGCCGAGATCCTGTCCGGCGCCGGCATAGGCGGACGTGAGCGAGGGGGACGAGATCGCGCCCAGCACCGTGACACAGAGGATTGAAACGCCGAGCGCGATGCGGCGGCCAATGACGATACCGTTCTCCGAAGAGGGGCGCAGCGCCCGCTCGAGGAACAGGATCGATAGCGGCAGCGCGATCAGGAGATAGAACGCGTAATGCAGATAGGCACGGCCGGGCAGCCAGACGGTGACGATTGCGACCGGCCAGATGGCGATGCTGAGGATGAGAAGATCCCAGCGTTCAACGCTGCCCCGCCGAAGCGGGCGCAAAACGAGCGTGGCCAGCCAGAGCGCCCCCATGCCTAGAAGGAATGGCGAGACCGTCGCGAACACCGCAAGGGTGTGCTCGCCGAGATTGCCGCTCAACCCGAGATACCCGTCGAGGAAAGCCTTCTGTTCGCCCACCATGAATGCCGGCGCGACAAGCACGAGAACGGGTATGGCCGAACCCAGCGCATATGCCATCGTGAGCTTCAGCCAGGGCTGGCGCGCATAGATGCGCCAGCCGAGCTGGCCGATGCAGGCGGCGTGGAACAACACGCAGAAGATCGCGGATTGCAGCTTCGCGAACGGCAGGCTGGTGGCGATCAGTCCGCACAGGAGCCAGCGCCAGGCGCCTTGTCCGGGAAGGTCGACATAGAGCCGTCCGAATGCGGCGATGAGGGCGACCGAGAAAAGTTCGCTGCTGTAGTGGATCAGATCCTGATCGCCCGAAATCCCGAGAAAGGCCGCGAGCACCGCCACCGCTGCTGCGCCCATGTTGAAGCCCTCACCTCTCCTGACGAGGCGGGCAAGCTGGAAGACGCTGAAGGCGAGCAGGAGTATTCCGGTAAGTCGCGAGCTGATGATGGAGGGCGTGAAGCCGAACAGCGACGGCCAGCTGATGATGACTGCATTCAGCGGCCCGCTGGTGGTGAGGTCGCTTGAGCGCCAGACGACCCAGTCCGTCAGGATGCGTCGTGCGGAGACGGCCCATTGTGCTTCATCGATATTGTACGGCTCGGGTGTGGCGAGTGTGTAGATTCGCGAGACGAGCACGAAACCGACGCAGACCACGATGAAGAGTGCGTAGGAAGAGACCGACGCGGCCTTGGCTTTGGGCGCGGTGTGGCGGAACGAATAGTGGAGATGGCCGAAATAGGAGAATACCGACGCGACTGCCAGCCCGGCGATGTGGGCGGCCGTGGCGGGAAACAGCGTGAAGTTCGTCAGCGGAAACACGATTCTCAGCGCGAAGGACGCAATGATTGTGGTGATCAGGAGTGAGCCGACATTGACGATCGCAAATCGCTTGAGCCCGACCGCGATGGGCGTCTGGCCGCCGGGAAACACGAATGCCCGCGTCAGGACGAACGCTACGAGCATGCCGACAATGTGCGCTGGTACGAGCGCTATCTCGAACGGCATGAGCTGCGAGAAGATCGCCCTTGCCAGGAGATTGAACGGAACGGACGCAGCGCTTGCTATCACGAACCGCGAAAAATGAAGGGGGCCAGCCAGACGGGAGGCGCGCCGGGGCAGACTCTCTGACTCGCCCAGCTGAAACACTCCCGATCACTCGCGTATCTGTCTAGCGACAGGCGTCAGCTTTTGTAAATCGCGCAGGCTTGGCGGGCCGACCAAGATTGCCTCGCGCGGGGGCGTGCGGCCACGCGGCTCTTGCCTTCCTTCTCCCGCTTTGCCATCGGACATGCGCTCAGTGAACGAGGATCCACATGACCATTCGATTTGACGGCAAGGTTGCCATTGTCACCGGCGGCGGCAACGGGCTTGGCCGGCAGCACTGCCTGCAGCTGGCGGCGCTTGGCGCGAAGGTTGTGGTGAACGATCTGGGCGGGTCGGTCGATGGTTCGGGCGGGTCGGTTTCGGCGGCTGAGGCAGTTGCCAAGGAAATCCGTGACGCTGGCGGCGAGG
>JAUYSA010000124.1 GCA_030696545.1 Hyphomonadaceae bacterium | reverse complement strand
GAGAATAACCCCGGCCCAGGGCCCGGTTGAATCTGGAGGCCGCTATCCCCCATTCTTTTTGGCTAGGTGATTGAATTCAGGGGCGAAGAATTTTGGCCGTCCTACGAATTCGATACCGCTCTATCCCCCAATCTCGTGATCACTCGCCGTCATTCCCGCCGGAGCGAAGCGGAGAGCGGGAACCCAGGAGTTGCGGGCGTGGTTTCTGGGTTCCGGCTCACGCGCGTTGCGCGTGTCCGGAATGACGATTGTGGGGCTGCTCGGCCGTGCATGGGATGAGGGTGGTGATGATGCGTTCAAGGGTGGACGTGTCGGCAGGATTGGCTTAGGCGCGGCGGCATGGAAACGCGGAAGCATCTGTTCGACGGGCTGCATAATTTCAGGGACTTCGGCGGGTATGACGCCGGGGGCCGGAAGATGGCGGCGGGGCGGTTTTTCCGGTCGGCCAATCATGCGGCGGCGAGCGATGCTGACCTTGCGCGGCTCAGGGAAATGGGGATCGGGGCAGTGATCGACCTGCGCCGGCCTTCGGAGCGGGAGCGGCAGCCTTCGCGGCGGTGGGCGGATTTCTCCGGCATCGTGATCGAGAACGATGACCATGATGAGGGCGCGGAGACGTGGGACGTCTTCATGTCGTCATGGGACATGACCGAGGAAAGTTTCCGCGGGTACATGATGCGGTACTACACGCGCGCCCCGCATACGCCGCGACTGGTTGAGTTGTACCGCCGTTATTTCGACGTGCTGGCGACGGGCGAGGGTGCGCTGGTGGTGCATTGCGCCGCGGGCAAGGATCGCACGGGGCTGATCGTGGCGCTGACGCATATGCTGGCGGGCGTACATCGGGATGACGTTGTGGCCGACTACCTGCTGACCAATGACCCGGCGCGATTCGAGGCATTCGGCGCGACGTGGGCGGAGGCGATCAGGGTCGAGCGCGGGTTTGGCCCGTCGCTTGAGACCATGCGGATGGTGATGGGCGTGGAGCCGGCCTATCTGGAGCGGTCGCTGCAGGTGATTACGGAGCGCGATGGCGGCGTCGAGGGATATCTGCGCGATGTGCTGGGCGTGGATGGCGGGAAACGCGCGGCGATTGAGAAGCGGTTGTTTGGGTAGGTCGCGGGCGACCGCTCGTCGCGGCTTGCGCTGAGATCCAGAGCTTCATGCACCGGCGTAGGCCGCCCTGGGTCCCGGCTTCCGCCGGGATGAGCGGGGAGAGAGTTGTGAGCGCTCAGAGAGAGCGGGCGCCGGATCGTAGGGTGCATCTTGATGCACCGGGGCGGTGGCGCGGTGCATCAAGATGCACCCTACGTTTGATGGCCTCTCAGCTGTTTAGTCAGGCAACGTCGTGCTTCTTCTCGTGCGCCGAGTGGATCTTCTTGTTGACCAGGCGTTCGAGCTCGTTGGAGACGGACGCGCGGTGGAGGAAGGCTTCTTCGGGCATGTCGAGAATGATGGCGATGGTCTGGAAGTGATACTTCACGACTTCGACGTCGTAAGTGTCTGTCATGCCGACGCCTTCGATGTAGCGAAGGGCGGTGGACCAGACCTTGACGATGACGTCGTCGCCGAGGCGGCCGACTTCCTCGGCGTTCTGCTGCAGCATACGATACATGCCGCGGATGCCGGCGGTGCGATCGACATTGGTGCGATCGGCGTAGGCTGTGAGGCCTTCGATGATCTGGCGCAGCTTGAAGGCGTTTTCCTTCGCCATTTCGCTGGTGGCTTTTTGCGGCGGTTCGTCGGTGAGGCGGCGCCATGGGCCAGCGTAGTTGGGGTCTTCCTTGCGGCGGCGGCAGGGGCCGACATAGTTGCGGCTGTCGATGAACTTGCGCGGGCGCAGGACGACTTCCTCGATGCGCGAGAGTACGCCCTGGGCCGAGACGGGCTTGAGCAGGAATTCGTTGATGCCGGACTGGCGCGCGGACATCAGCTGATCATGGTCGATGATGCCGGCGAGCAGGATGATGGGCGTTTCGCGCGAAATGCCAGTGGTGTTGCGGCGGACTTCGCGCGTGAATTCGAGGCCGGACATGCGGCCTGCGTCCCAGTCGACGAAGATGATGTCTGGCTTGAAGCTGCGGCCGACGGTGAAGGCTTCCATCGCGCTGGCGGCGGCGTTGATGTTCGTGACCATCAGGCGGCGGAGCGAATCCGCCACGACGCCTCGCATGAAGGCGTTCGGGTCCACGATGAGGACCTTCATCTTCTTGAGGTCGGACGGATTGAGCGTGCGTTCGTCGGTCATCAGGCGGCCAATTTCTTCTGGATGGCTTTACCAAGGGCGATAGCGACGCTGTCGCGCGCTTCGGCGTAGTTCTGCGGCAGGGCCGCAAGTTGTTCGAGCGCGGTGAGAGCGGTGGCGATCACCGGCTCCTCGATCTGGCCGGCGGGGGCGGCGACGGCGACATAGGCTTCGAACGAGGCGAGGCCGGCGTGGAGCGCATGGTCGCTGGTTTCGATCGCGATGGCTTGCGCCATGGTGAGCTGTTCGATAGCGGCGGCGAGGGCTTCGGGGCGGCGGGCGCGCAGGTCGATGCAGGTCTGGCGCAGTTGCGACAGGACGCGGCGTATCGGCGTCTGCGCGGCGATCTCGTCCTGGTCGATCAGGGCGGGGCGTTCGCCGGTGCGGCGGCTGGCGCCGTAATAGTCGGCGGGGTTCTTGCGGCGGCGGCAGGGGCCGAGGAAGACGTTGCTGTCGATGAAGGGGCGCGGCGTCTCGACGACCATTTCGAGGCGCTGGCGCAGGGCCATCGGCGAGATCGGCTTGGAGAGGAATTCATCGACGCCAGCGTCGCGGCCGTTGATGATCGTCTGACGGGTGAGGCCGGACGTGATCAGGATGACGGGCAGGCGGCGCAGGCGGGGGTCTTCTTGCTGGCGCAGCTTGCGGATGAAGGCGAGGCCATCGAGGGTGTCGCCCTCTTCCCATGAGACCAGCACGACTTCGGTGGGGCGTTCGATCAGGAAGGCTGAGGCCATTTCCTCGCTGCGGGCGGAGGAGATGCTGGTGACGCTCAGGCTGCGGAGGATCTCGCCGATCAGGGCGCGGCTGAAGCCGTTGGAGTCGGCAACCAGGACCTGGAGAGGTCGTGGTTTCAGCGGCCGAGGTTTTCTCGGATCGTGCATTTAAGGCGTCCACCCATTCTGAGTTCCCGATCAAGGTAAACCAGTAAGGTAATTTTCCCGTTGAGACGGTTGGGGCGGGATCGGCCTTTGGCGTTAACCTTTGAGGTAGGGAATTCGCGTGCGCAGCCAATCGATTGGCTTTTGGTGTGTAAGTTGCTAGTGTCTGGCCTTCACCGCCCCCGGAGGCTTCGCATTGAGCGACGAGGAAAGGCTCGACCAGCGCATTCAGCTCGTGGCTTCGCAAAGCTTCGGGAAGGATGTCGATGACTGGCGGCGGACGCAGCAGGACCTGCCGAGCAGGTCCGAGGCGATCCGGCGGCTGGTTTATCTGGGGCTGCAGCACGAACAGGAGCATCCGATGCGCATGATCACGGCGATCATCCGGCCGCACAGGTATGACGCGGTGCGCGATGCGCTGACGCGGCTGGGCGTGTCCGGGATTACGGCGACGCAGGTGCAGGGCTTTGGCCGGCAGCGCGGGCAGACGGAGTTCTATCGCGGGAACGAATATACGGCGACCGAGGTGCCGAAGCTGAAGATCGAGGTCGCTGTGGGCGCCGGGCAGGCCGAAGCGGTGATCGAGGCGATCCAGAAGGCGGCCGGGTCTGGCAAGATCGGCGACGGGAAGATTTTCGTCTCGGGGCTGTCGGACGTGGTGCGGATACGCACGGGCGAGCGGGACGAGAAGGCGCTGGATTAGCGCCGCTTCGCACGTTCCTTCGGCAGGATGCGGTCGTGCGGGCCGGGTGGCTTGTCCTTGTTGAACAGGGCGAGCACAGCGCGCCAGAGCAGCCAGAACGGAAGCACGACGACTGCGCCGAGGAGCAGCGGCAGTGCGGCAAGCTGTGCGGCCCAGGTCGCGATCTTGATCAGCCCGTCAAGGATCTGGCCAGCGCCGGCGCCGATTGTGAAGCCGGGGGCGAAGGGGTTGAAGGCGCCGGCCTGAAATACCGCGCCCACGAAGATGCAGATCAGGGCAAGGCGGACCCAACCCTTCCAGCCAACATTGAACATGCGGCCGGAGAACGAGACGGGGCGCAACGTGTGAGCGTCGTCGCCATTGTCCCAGAAGGGCCCGTCGCGCTGGTCGCGTTGGGGGGCGGCATTCGTGCTGGTGGGTTCGTAGATGACTTCGGTGATCTTCGCGGGAGGCTGCGGATCGCTGGATTTTGACTGTGTCATTCTATGCCCTTGGGCTTCGGCTCCCGCGGCGCGGCAGGCGCGGGCGGCTCAATGTGCGGGTCGCTTTTCGTAACCGTCACCTGATGCGGATAGGGGATGGTTATTCCGGCCTTGTCAAAGCCCTGTTTCACTTTCTGCAGCGTGTCGCAGCGCAGGTCCCACCAGTCATTGTTGGAGACCCAGGCGCGGGCGCGCAGATCGACAGAGGATGAGGCGAGGTCGACGACCTTGACCCAGACAGGCGGTTCGTCGCGGACGCGATTGTCGTCGGTGAGGATGTTCTGGATGATGCTGATCGCCTGGTCGATGTCGTCGCCATAGTCGATCGAGATCAGCAGATCGAGACGGCGCAGACTGCGGACGGATGAGTTGATGATGACGTCGCCCCACGCCTTGTCGTTGGTGATGACGACTTCGCGATTGTCGATCGTGTTGAGGACGGTGGTGAAGGGCGTGATGTCGGCGACTGTGCCGTCCTGTCCGGCGACGCGGACGTTGTCGCCGATGCGGTAGGGGCGGAAGACGGCGATGACGACGCCGGCGGCGACGGCTTTCAGAGTGTCCTGCAGGGCGAGGGCGACTGCGAGGCCGGCTGCGCCAACGATGGCGAGGAGTGAGGCCGTGTCGAAGCCGAACTGCTGCAGGGCGGCGATGAGGCCGACCGCGAAGGCGCCGAAGCGGACCAGCGCGGCGAGGAAGTTGAACAGCGTTTCGCCGCCGGAGGTCGCCTTGCGGCCGACCTTATGGCCGAACTTGCGCACGCGCGAGCCGAGCCAGGAGCCGAGGAACCAGACTCCGACCAGAATGGCGAGACCCTTGAGCGCGGAGACTGCCAGCGCGCGGGCTTCATCGAGACTGTATCCGACAAGCAGGTTGGCGGCGATGGCGAGCGCTACGAGAATGAAGGCGGCACGAATGAGCGCGCCGAGAATATCGATCATGACATGATCGGCGGTCTTCGGCTGGGTGTCGCCTTCCTTGTGCTTTGCAAGGCCGGCGAGCTTGCGCGCGATGAAGCGGAGGATGCGGGAAACGATCGCGCCCAGCAGGTAGCCGATGGCGAGGGCTATGCCCGACCACATCCATCTCTGGGTGGTCCCGTCAAAATCGATGGCCCACACCCGGAAGGTTTCAAATTGAGTCTGGAAATCCATGCCTGAATCGCGCGCCGCTGATGAAGGCGCGAAAATGGGGCAACAGGGCTGCGTGAGCAACCCAAACCGCAGTCAGATCAATATGATACGTTTTGCCGTCTAGGGCAGACTATTCCGAGAACGTGGCGGATGTGAGCGTCGCGTCATCGCGAGCTTCGGGTTCAAGCGTGATGCCGAACGACTTTGCGAGATGAATGGTAGTTGATTCGACCATCGGCGACTGCGCCAGAATCGGCGCGGCAAGCACCGCGATGCAAGCCAATGTCGTGATTACAGCCCATGTCAAACGCATGATTGTCCCCGCACAGCCCCCCAGCCAATGACGCCTGACCAGAGGAATCATGACCCCGTCGAAACGTCAATCAGGCTGAACCCCTTAGACCCCGCCTGCCGCCGTGTGGCTAGATAGCGAGCAGCGCTTCAAGGGCCTCCATACGATCAGCGTCGCGGCTGGGCTTGTCCCAACGTATCCGATGGATGCGCGGGAAACGCATGGCTACACCAGATTTGTGACGGGGAGATCGCTGCAGGCCTTCAAAGGCGACCTCGAGAACGAGGCCTTCGTGTTTGTTAGCTGTTACCGAGCGTACCGGGCCGTAGCGTTCGGAGGTGTGGTCGCGGACATATTTGTCGAGCATGACAAGTTCTTCATCTGTGAAGCCGAAATAGGCTTTGCCGACCGGAGCGAGTTCGTCGCCTTCGGGCGTCGTTCGCCAGACGCCGAAGGTGAAGTCGGAGTAAAATGAGCTGCGTTTGCCGTGGCCTCGTTGGGCGTACATCAGCACGGCGTCTATCAGCATCGGATCGCGCTTCCACTTGTACCACAGGCCCGCGGGGCGGCCGGCGAGATAGGGCGCATCCCAGCGTTTCAGCATGAGGCCTTCGATCTCGCGCGTTGGCGGATTGCGGCGTGTATCTTCGAGTTGTAGGGCGTCGTCGAACGGCACGAGTGGCGACAGGTCTATGCGATCGTCGTGGAGCGACACCACGAAGCGTTCGAGGCGTTTGCGGCGGTCTGCGAAGGGAAGCGGGCGGAGGTCTTCGCCGTTCTCGTTGAGGATGTCGTAGGCGCGTAGCATGGCGGGGCGTTCGGCCATCTGCTTTGGCGAGACGGTCTTGCGGTTCATGCGTTGTTGAAGCTCGTTGAAGGACGCGACGCCGCCTTCGGGCGAGCGGATGAGCAGTTCGCCGTCGAGCGTGGCGTTGAAGGCGATGGATTCGAGGAGGTCGGGGAAGGCCTTCGATATGTCGTCGCCGTTGCGGGTGTAGAGGCGGCGGACGCCCTGGTCGGAGGCTAGCTGGACGCGAACGCCATCCCACTTCCATTCGGCGGCGAAGTCGTTGGGTGAGATACGAGACGGGTCGAGGTCGTTGGCTTCCATCCGCTCGGCTTTCGAGAGCAGCGGGTGGGCGAGCATGGGCGGGCGGAAGGGAGCCAGGGCGCCGGAGACGGGCTTGTCGGCTTTGCCTTCGAGCCAGGCGAAGAGATCGAGATAGGGCGGCGACATGCCGTGCCAGAGCTCTTCGATTTCGGCGACGTCGACCTTTCCGAAATCGGCGACGGCCTGTCGGGCGAGGCGCGCAGAGACGCCGACGCGGAGACCGCCGGTGATGAGTTTCAGCAGGCCCCAGCGGCCGGTGGAGTCGAGCGCATCTAGCCAGCCTTCGACCAGCTTGAGGCCTTGCGCCTTGGTGGACTCGAGAAGCGTTTCGACGATCTCGTTGAGATTAGGTGCGCGGTTGGCGCCGGGGCGTTGCGGCCAGATGAGGGAGATCGTTTCGGCGAGATCGCCGACATAGTCGTAAGACAGGTTGAACAGGACGGGATCAACGCGGCTGGCCACAATCTCGCGAATAGCGGCGGGTTTGACGGAGGGAATGTCCAGGTCGCCCGTGATGGCCGCGAGCGCCCAGCCACGCGACGGGTCGCTGGTGTGGCGCAGGTAATCACAGATCAGCTGGAGCTTCGCGTTGCGCGAAGGCGTGAGCACCAGCCTTTCGAGGAGCGCGGCGAAGGTTTGCATGATGAGGCTATATAGGGCGCTGCGTGCCGACGGGGGAGGTCAGCGAGGCGGAGGCGGGGATGACGGCAGGTCGGGTGGGGTTATCGCTGGTTCGAAGGTGATGAGGGTGATTTCGTAGCAGTGCTCGCCGGGCGCGGGGCGCGCTTGCTGCATTTCGGGGTAAGTGCTGTCGCGCCACATGCCAATCACTTGCGCCGGATC
>JAUYSA010000086.1 GCA_030696545.1 Hyphomonadaceae bacterium | reverse complement strand
TGCGCAGGCGACGAGGGCGAGTGCGGCGGCGATGAAGGTGCGCATGAGGGGGAGTAGGTGCCTGTGCGCGGTCTGAGGCAATGGGGTGGGTGCAGTCGCTCTTCCCCCGCTCGCGGGGGAAGTACGGCGAAGCCGGGATGGGGGCGAGTTACGAGGGCGGTGTGTGTTGCTCTGGGTCCCGACTTTCGTCGGGATGAGCGGGACAAGGAATAGGCCGCTCGCTTGGGACTTGCCCCCATCGTCTCGGCGCTTCGCGCCGATCCACTTCCCCCGCAAGCGGGGGAAGGGTTCCAGCAGCGTAGCGTCGAATATCAGTTCGGCGCGATCCTGAGGATCTCGCCGTCGGCGTGGTCGGTGATGACGTAGAGATTGCCATCCGGGCCCTGGCGCACGTCGCGAATGCGGCGGCACAGGTCGCGGAGCAGTTTCTCTTCGCCGACGACGCGGCCCTCCGGCGAGAGTTCGAGGCGGACGAGCTGCATCCCGGAAAGACCACCCGCGAAGATGGAGTTCTTCCATTTCGGCAGCTTGTCGCCGGTGTAGAAAGTCATGCCTGAGAAAGCGACCGAGGGCGTCCAGAAATGGACGGGTTGTTCGAGGCCGGCTTTCTGCGTGAGGCCGCCATTGAGCAGCTTGCCGTCATTGTCGCGGCCGTAGGAGATCAGCGGGAAGCCGTAATTCTTGCCGGGCTTGATGAGGTTCAGCTCATCGCCGCCGCGCGGTTCGTTCTCGATGATCCAGAGATCATGCGTGACGGGATGGAAGGCCATGCTCTGCGGATCGCGAACGCCGAGGGCGTAGATCGAGGGATCGGCCTTCGGGTTGGGCGCGAACGGATTGTCGCCACGTGGTGTGCCGTTGGTGTTGATGTGCAGCACCTTGCCGGCGCCGCTTTCGAGCGACTGCGCGCTGACATACGGGGTGATGATGTCGGCAGTGATGATGAAGAGCGAGCTGTCCTTGTCCTGCACGATGCGGCGCGGGATCGGGCCTTCCTTCAGGATGGTGTAATCGGTGAGGCTCTTTTCATCAGCGGAGAGTTTGGCGCTGGCGATGTAGCCGGTGTTGGCGGCGCCTGACGGCGAGGTGGTGACGTAGGCGAGGTAGATCGTGCGGTTGCTTGCGAAATCGCGATCGAGAATGACGTCGTGCATACCGAAGAGCGGGACTGCGTTCTTGATGACCGGCGTGCCGGAAATCGGATCGGAAATCTTGCCATCCGGCGTGACGGTGCGCAGGCCTTCCTTGCGGATCGTCACGAGGTAGTTGCCTGAGGGCAGGAAGGCGAGCGCCCACGGATTGACGAGGCCCTTGGCGACGGTTTGCACCTGGAATTTCTGGTCGGTGGTGATGCGCGGCGCGCGCGTCTGGTCGGGCAGTAGCGGGGCGGGGCGATAGTCGTCGCCGGCATTGCGCGGCACGCCGCATTTCTCGAGGCTGAGCTGGTCTTCCTCATAGACCTTGGAGAGCTGTTCGGCCGAGGGTTTGGGGGGCGATATCTGCGCGAATGTCGGCGCGGCAATCAGCACGCCGGCGCCCAGCGCCAGTAGCAGGTGTTTCATCGAGGCCTCCCAGGGAATCTCTTGTATCGTCCGGCAGCTATAGCTGGCATCGCTGCAACGCGCCGCACTTCTGTTGTGGGCGATGCGGGCCTAGAAGCAAAGGGCGACATGCCCCTGTGGCTGCCGGGGTCTTGCGCCGAGAGGTTGGGTGGTGGACGAAACAACCGGCAAACCCGTGCTGAATGAAGCCGAGGCCGATGCGGCCTACGACAACTTCGTCATGGACAATCTCAAGCGCAACTATGCCGCGCATTATGTCCACGGCATGCTGGGGATGACCGGGTTCCGGCTGGTCAACACGCCGACCTTCGTGCCGGCCTACCTGCATTCGATCTCCGGATCGGACTTCTGGGTGGGGATCGGAACCAGCCTGCAGCAACTCGGCGGGATCGTGTCTCCGATCATCGGGGCGCAGCAGATCGAGCATCGCAAGAAGATCCTGCCTGTGTCGGTGATGCTTGGACTCTTGATGCGTGCACAGATTCTCGGGCTCGCGATTTCAGGCTGGTTCATGGGCGGCTGGCCGGCGCTGGCATTCGCGCTGCTGTTCCTGTTCCTGCTCGGCTTCTTTCAGGGGCCACAGCGCGTGGCGTTTCAGCTGCTGCTGGCGAAGGTGATTCCGATCAGGCTGCGCGGCCGGTTGCAGGCCTGGCGAAACCTGACGGGCGGGGTGATCGCGGCGTTGCTGTCTTACTTTGCTGGTTCGTGGCTGGTCGCCAACCATGTCTGGGGCAATGGATACGCGACCACGTTCTTCCTCGCCTTTGTGCTGACCAGCCTCGGGCTGTCTGCGCTGCAGATACTGATGCGCGAGCCTGAGCCGCCGAGCGTGCGGGCGCGCAAGAGCCTGCGCGACAGGATGAAGGATTTTCCGGCGCTGATCCGCGAGGATACGGGGTTTGCGTGGTTCATGGTGGCGCGCTCGCTGGCGATGGGATCGCGCATCGGGCAGCCCTTCTTCTTTCTCTACGCGGCTTATGTGCTCGGCATAACGGCGGAGGGGGATCCGGCGCGGTTCGGGACGACGCTGGCGGTCCTGTCGCTTGCCTATATGGGCGCGGACACCGTGACCAACCTTGTGTGGGGCTATCTGTCAGACCGGCAGGGTTTCCGGTCGACCTTCGTGATTTCGCTGGCGATCAACATTGTCGGTGTTGCGGCGCTGATGATGTCGCAGTCGGTGACAACATTTGCGATCGCCTTCTTCCTGATCGGCGCGGCGCAGTCAGGTTATCTGATGTCGACCAGTAATATCGTGCTGGAATATGGTCATCGTCATGACGTTCCCATGCGGATGGCCCTGTCCAATACCGCGGAGGGCGCGATGGGGTCGCTGGCGCCGCTGGTGGGCGCCGGGCTGGTCGTGTGGCTTGGGTACGACGCGAGTTTCTACGCCACCATCCTCACAATGGTTGCGGCGCTGATTGTGCTGGTGTGGAAAGTCGATGAGCCCCGAAAACGGCGAAAGGCGCATATCGAGCCGGACGGGAAGTAGATCAGGCTTCGCTGGAAGCCGATCGATTGTCCAGCATGCGCCGATCCGCCATTTCAAGCAGCTGGTTGAAATCGTCGGGCATATCGGACTCGCTGGTGGTGAATTCCGCCTGCAGCGGGCGGCCGAAATTGCGGGCCCACCACAGGACTCGATACGTCGATTGCTCTGGTGGTTGGTTCGACATGGTGGCAGCTCTCCTGGCACCTAGACGCTCGAGAAGTCGGGATGTTCCGATTACGTGATGCAGTGCCGCATTGATCCGTAGCAAGTTGAGCAAAGCACAAACGAAAAGGGCGGATCCGTTAAGGACCCGCCCTTCGCTGTTGGTGTCGCATCGGCCTGAGCGGCCAACGGCGCGCGATCGCTACTTGATCTTCGCGAGTTCGACGTCGAGTTCTTTGACTTTCTCTTCCGGGAAGTATTCCGGAGCCATGCCTTTCACGTCTTCAATCGTCATCTCGCGGGCTTGCTCGAGCTGCGGAGCAACGGCGACTTCCGGCATGACTTTCGCGAAAGCGGCTTTGGCTTCGGCGTTGTCGAGGATCTGACCGATCGTGGAGGTCTTGGTCGAGAATTTCGGGGCGTCCTGAGCGAGGGCGACCGGGGACAGGGCGAGGGCGAAGGTCGCCGCGGCCAGAAGTGTGCGGATCATTGTTTTAGCTCCCTTGCGGCCGGTGAGGTTCGCTCCAGC
>JAUYSA010000490.1 GCA_030696545.1 Hyphomonadaceae bacterium | reverse complement strand
GCCGCAGCCTCAGCTGCGCGCGAACCACTTTCTTCGCGAATCCTGCGCTCAAGTTCCCAGACCGCGGCGTCCGGATGACAAAGATTGTCGTCTCTATCGAGAGATTGACCTTTTATCACCCAGATCAGGCGGTCGGCGGCGACTCTTTTAAGTGATGGCTGGGGCTTGAGGCCCCGTCGCCACACCGCGATTTCTTCTGCTGTTAGGGGCATGTCGAATCATAGTCTGGCGAGCGCCGCACCGACAACCTCTTCAACACCGATCGCCGCCATCGCTTCGCGACAGTGATCGCACGGCGTGTATCGCCCGCAGGCCTCGGCCCCGCCGGTCAGGTTGGCGTGGTCGTCGTAGCCGGTGACGCTGGGCGGGATGAACCCGCCGAACAGCACCACGGCCGGAACGCCCACCGCCGCGGCCCCGTGGTGCATTCCACCTTCAGGTCCGATGAATAGTTTCGCCCGCTTCAGCATCGCCAAGCCGTCGCGGAAGCTCGCCGAGAGTCTGGTCTCCACTCCACGAAGTCGGATGTTCGACTTGGGGTTTACGAACTGCACCACCCGCAAGCCGCGGGCCTTTAGCCGATCCGCGACCGCCTGGTATTTCGCCTTGCCCCAGTCCTTGTTCGGGGCGACTGACTTCCACCATGGGACGTTCGGCTCAATGACAACGAAGTCGTCGCCAACCTGTCCGGCGCGCTGCAATTCTAGCGTCGAGAAGAACACCTCGCCCGGTATCGGTCGCCAGTCTAGGTTCCAGATCCAGCGCTGCTGCGACGCGTCCTGCTGGTTATAGATCCGGTTGCCTTTGTAGTAGTTCACCCACCGCAGATCGCCGGCCCGTTCATCGCCAGGCGCCGCGATGTTCGGGTTGCGCTTGAAGATTTCTGGCGAGTGTTGATCCCAGATGATCCGCCGCCCATCACCGAAAGCAACCCGCACGCCAGACGCCTTGGCGCCGCGCGCGAGACCTGCCCCCATCAGGGCGTCACCATATCCCACCTATGCCGCCCAGCGTCGACGCTCGGCGCGCCATTCGTCCGCGTAGGCGACCGATTCATATCCAGGCATGTCCGGCACGCCGTCGGTGAAGTGGACCACCTTCGGTTCGATCGCAGGATCACTATGGCCGACAAGGAAATTCCATTCCGCCCCCAGCTCGCCGATGTCGGCATCGTCGAGCCAGCAGAGGCGGTGCAGATCGCGCCCGGGTGCGGTGTTGATCAGTTCGAGCGTCAGCGCGACATTGGCTGGATGATCGCAGTTGATCACCATGAAGCTCGACCAGTTTTTGCGCGCATATCGGGTCTGCACCTGGCCATCCATCTTCATGCCGACGTCGGGCTCGTGCCGGTGTTGCACACAGTAGAGCGTCTTCGCCGGATCGAGGCTGTCGAACAGCGGGGCCAGGTCTCCCCGCACCAGCATGTCGCCGTCCATGAACAACGCCCAGCCCGACCGCGCCAGGAGCGGGACCAGGAAGCGTGCGTTGGCGTGCTCTGTGGCCATCGGCGCGCCGCTGAGCACATCCCACATCACCGTGCGGTCGCCTATGCGCCGCATGACCAGTGGGCGGGAATAGAGCCCGGCATTGACTAGGGTCTCAAGCACCAGGCCGCGGACGGGTATCGGCTGGCTCAAGTGTCGCTGCAGCGAACTGCGCGCCACCGCATAGGCCGCCGCCTCGCGGGGGTCCCAGCCGATGAATATCTGTCGATCCACTAAAGGCCCCATTCCTTGAGGGTGTCGGCGACGTTTTGTTTCTTGAAGGCCTTGATCTCGCTGATCGGCGAGGCGTTGATCACTTCCACGCCGCGATCCGAGAGATCCTTCGCCGCGTTTGCGAAGGCTTTGATCCATCGGCTGAAGTTCGTCTTCCCGGGGTTGCTGCCCCCATTCCAGCTATTGCGTCCGTACCAGTGAACGCCGGAGCGGTCCTGACAATCGAAGCCCAGCAGCAGAACCCGCGTCGCACCGAACTGGGCGGCGAGATTCAGCGCCTGGAACCCGGAATTTCCACCGCCGCCGACCGTGCCAATGTCGCCAAATCGCAGCGCGTCCGACTTCGCGTGCTCAGGGATAAGCACGCGCCCGCACCCGAACTGATCGCAGGCCCTTGGCGCATAGGCCAGGCGCAGGCCCTTAAAGTTTGGCAGGCCGCGCACCGAACGCCACCACGCATAATCGCAGCCGTAGACAACCTCAGCCCAGGGGGCCAATTCCATGCTCTTCTTGATCGCCAGGACCGGAAGTCGATCCCGAAGCAGCTCCACCTCGGCCTTCTTCACCGAAGGCCCTGAAGCAATGATGGCGCATGACTTACCGCGCCAGTCTGGCCACTCAGGCAAAGGACACGATCACTCGGCGGCGCTTCAGGTAGATTTCGGATGCGTCTAGCAGGGCCTGCGCGCGGTCGCCGCCATCGTAGCCAGCTTGCACCCTCAGCATGATCGCCAACTGGATGTCTTTCATTTCCTCGGCGGAATTGGGCGATATTCCAGTATCAACACCGGCCGTGAAACGGACGCGCACCGCGTTGACGCCATCATAGGTCGGGGGCCACGTCGCGCTCGAGGCTAGGGCCACTCGCGCCGGAATGCCGGCCAGGTCGATATCGTAGAGGGCGGCGTCCAGGGTCTGCTCGGTCCCGGACGCATCCAAGTAATAGACCGCGTCGATATCCGTCACTCTTCCAAGCGGAAGCCGAATGATCTGCGGGTCGGCCTCCGCCGGAAAAGCGTCCTGGTAATAGTCCCAGGTCTGCAGGGCGAGCGCCAAGCCTGTGAATTTTTCCGCATAGGCCGTTTCAGCGGCGATCAGCAACTCCAGCAGATCGTCATGGGCGTCGTGATCGATGCGCAGATGCGCCTTGACCGTCGCCAGGTCGATGAACAGGTCCGCCGGGGCGTCGACGAGTTGCAGCGCCATCTCAGCCGTCCCGACGCTTGAAGCCGGCCTCTATCCGGGCGGCAAGGCGCTCTTCGGCGGCGCGGACGTGTTCCTCGATCTGCACCTTCAGGGCCGACTCGTTTACGTCCTTGCCGTTCTGGCCTCGCTTGGCGGCCAGTCGCCATTCGGCATTCTCGCCGGGTTTGGATTTCGTCTTTGCCTGGGCGATCCAGAGCGAGCCGTCCCACGTCACCGCGTCGCCGCTCTGGTAGGTCGACCCGACCTTGAAGACGCCGCGGTCGAGAATCGTGTCCAGTTGATGCTCGCTGGTGTGCTTGGTGTCGCCGGCGACGAAACTCAGGATCATCGTCCGCCCACCGTCTGTCACCTCGGCGTCGAAGTCCTCCAGGCTAAACCCGTCCTTGCCGGGTGAGCCGTTGGCGCCAGGAAGGCCGGGCTCGCCGTCCTTGCCGACCACCAGCCCCAGTTCGCGCGTTGTGCCGTCCGTCATGGTGACGATCAGGTTTCCGGTGCGGTCGATGAGCGCTCCAGCCAGACCAACGCCGTCCTTGGCCACAGGAAGCGCGCTGACGGCCTTCGCGACCGCCTCGGCTACCATGAAAGCCACGACCTCGGGATCAGCGTCCTTGCCGTTCTCTGGGGTCGGGATGTGCTTGGCGACTTCAGAGGCGAGGATGTCGTAATCGACCTCGGCGTCTTTGCCGTCGCGTCCGGGCTCGCCGTCCTTTCCAGGCGCGGGAGGATTGGCGGCCATGTAGTCGGTCACGGCCTTCGCGATTTGATCTTCACTGGCGTCGAGCCCGTCGCGACCGGGCGTCCCAGGCTCACCCGGATCGCCCTTTTCGGCGGGCGTAGGTTCGCG
>JAUYSA010000489.1 GCA_030696545.1 Hyphomonadaceae bacterium | reverse complement strand
GAAGATCCGCGCCACCGTCGGCGAGGCCACCTGGTCGACGCAGTGGCTTCAACGTCCTACGCCGGCCGGCGGGGGCATCGTCCAGGTGAAGTGGTTCCGGCGCTGCCCGATCGAGAAGATCCCCGAGACATTCGACAGGGTGGTCCAGTCCTGGGACACGGCAAATACGACGGCCGAATGGTCTGATTTCAGTGTGTGCACCACCTGGGGTATAAGGGAGAACACCGTCTACCTCCTTCACGTCTTCCGGAAGCGCCTGCTGTTCCCGGACCTGAAGCGGACCGTGATCGAGCAGGCGGCCGCGTTCAACGCGGAGGTCGTGCTGATCGAGAACCGCGCTTCCGGCCAACAGCTTCTTCAGGACCTTAGCCGCGCCGGCTTCACCAAGGCCACCGGGATCGATCCCGAACGCGACAAGGAGATGCGGATGGCGTCGCAGACGGCTATCATCGAGAACGGGTTCGTGGTGATCGCTGAGGACGCACCCTGGACCCGGGAATACCTCTACGAGATGGAGACGTTCCCGAACGGGAAATACGATGATCAGGTTGACAGCACCTCCCAGTTCTTCGGGTGGTTCAACAACGTGCGCGTCGCGTTCTGGGGCCTCCGGGAATACTATCGCCAGCTGGCCGAAGGCGGCGGCCGGCCGCAGAAAAAGAGCGAGATGGTGACGCTCCGGGTGGCGCCGGAAATGATGGGCATGACGTTCTACCTGATGGACGGCCAATGCGTCCGGGCGGAGGCAGACCTCCTGATCCGCGTGTCGACCGAAAACGCCCGCCCCCTACTCCGCATGATGGGCATCACGCTGGTGGAGGGCGAAGTCTGAGGCTGGACGAGCGCCGGGCGGGCGGCCCTCACGGGCCGTCCGCCAGGCGTGCTTCGCGCGGGGAAAGCGTCGACCCGCGCGCGCCTCGCGGCCGCATCCAGCGACTTCAAGACGCCCGCCGTTGCAGCACCTCCATCGCCGCCGCCAGCACGGCAACGTCCTCCCCGATGCCCCGCAGACGCGTAGCGATCGCCAGCCGGGCGTGGACTGCCCGGGGCAGAGGCCGCACCGCCGCATCCTGCATGCCCTCGGACAGCTCCGCGATCGTCGCCGCCAGCGCCTCCATCCCCGCCCTCGCCGTCGAGCGTTCCACCATGCCATGCGACCTCCGGCCGACACGGACGCTCTCTTCGACACCGAAGTCGAGTGGATTTTTTGCCCGCCGCACGCATGCGGACGCGCCCGAGGCGCCGGCCGGCGCGCAGCCGGTTACCCTCCCCGCCGCTTGCGGAAGAACTCCTCAATATCGACCCCGAGGGCCTTGGCGATACGGTCGAGAACCAAGACGGAGGCGTTGCGCTTTCCGCGCTCAACGCCGCTGAGGTAGGTCTGGTGGACCTCGGCGCGCGCGGCGAGTTCTTCCTGCGACCAGTCCTTGCCGCGGCGAAGACGCTGCACGTTCAGCCCGATTCTTACCCGCACATCCATGGGCAGGATGGCGGCGGTAACCCTTCTTTAGAGCCATAGATTATAAGTCATAAAGCGACGGCCGGCAGGACCGGTACTTGATGGCACTCGGGACAGCGGTGAAGCCGGTCCCACAACGGGCCAGCGCCGCCAGGACAAGTGCGCCATGACCTTGGAATCCCGTGTTACTCTCTCATCGTCCGGCGTGGCCGACGCTGCAACGACCGACGACAACATCAAGATCAATCCGTCCGCGATCCGCTACATCAAGCTGGGAACAGGCAACCGCCTCGCCGAGGAATGCATCGAGCGTGGCATCATCCGGCTAGGCTTTGACGGCGTGCCCCATGATCTTTGCCAGACAAGCGACTGGAGTGGCGTCCGCAAGATACTTCTGGATTTGGGCAAGACCCAAGGCGCCGCGACCAACCAAGCCAATCAGATTGAGGACTTTTATACCCTCCGTGGCGACGTCCTCTGGATCACCTTCTGGGACAGCAAGCTATGGTGGACGTTCGCCCAGCCTGGTGTTCATCAGGACGAGCACCACGACTACCTAACCCGGCATCGCCGAGTCGCCACGCCATGGCGATGCACCAACATCCGCGGCGACGTGCTCGCGCTTCGAAACTTCAGCACCAGGCTGACCAAGACGGCGGGGTTCCGCGGCACGATCTGCAACATCGACGAGGCACCCTACCTCCTCCGCCGGATCAACGCAGAATCTGAACCGCTGGCGGATGAGGCTGCGACACTGCAGAATCAGCTGGTCGCAATGGCCGAGCGCCTGGTCGCAGCGCTCCACTGGCGGGACTTCGAGATCCTTGTCGATCGCATCTTCGCGGACTCCGGCTGGCGCCGCGTCGGCGTGTTGGGCGAGACGCAGGCTGATGTTGACCTCATCGTCGAACAGACCGCAACCGGCGAGCGAGCGTTTGTGCAGGTGAAGTCTCGCGCCACGCCGGCAGTGTTGCAGGACTATGTCGACCGGTACCGCGAGTACGGCGACTGCAGCCGCATGTTCTTCATATGTCACTCACCAAAAGGAAGGCTGCGTCAGCAGGCTGTTTCGGCAGATATTGAGCTCTGGTTTGCGGACACGATCGCGCGAAAGGCCGTTCGCGCAGGACAGTACGAATGGCTGGTTCAACGCGTGGCGTAAATGTGCCGGTTGCCGCTGGACTGTCGGCGCAATCGGAGCGTTGGTGTCGGTGGCCCGGCGGCATCCCGGGCTTGTCTCAGTGGAAGCGCGATCATGTCGGTCGTAGCTCCAGTCCAGGAGACACTCTCATGCAAACCACGGAAACTGCCCAACCTCGCGCCCGCAAAGCGCGAGCGACTGCCCCGGTTTCGTTAACCCCGAAGACCAAGAAGGACCAGTTCGTCGAACTGCTTCGCGCTAAGGCTGGCTCGGATGTGAAGACGCTGTCAGATGCTCTCGGATGGCAGCCTCACACGGTGCGGGCCGCCCTTACCGGCCTGCGCAAGGCTGGCGTCACGGTTGAGAAACTGCCACCCCGGGAGGGCGAGCTCACGCGCTACCGCATCAACGCGAAGCGGGGCCGCACTGCGCAATGACCGACGACCAAATCCGCAAGGATGTCGAGTTCCTGTCGGCGGCAAGCCGACAGGAACTGCTCTTCCGCTGGGAGCAACTCAATGGCTCCTCTGCCCCCGAGGGACTCTCTACCAGCCTGCTCCGTCGGGGCGTAATTTATGACGTGCAGGCAAAGCACTATGGCGGCCTGTCGCCTGCTCACCGAAAGACGCTTCTGCAGATTGCAGCGAGCAAGACGGCGGTGCCGCCTGCCAGCATGAAGGCGGGCGCGCGGTTGGTCCGGGAATGGAACGGCATCGCCCACGTCGTCGACATCGTGGAGAATGGATTCCGATACCGGGATAAGACCTATGCGTCGCTGTCCGCCATCTCGAAGGAGATAACCGGCGCTCACTGGTCTGGCCCGCGGTTCTTCGGGATCAAGGGCAAGGCCCGATGAGCGATGCCAAGCGCACGATCAGGTGCGCCATCTACACTCGCAAATCATCCGAAGAAGGCCTGGAGCAAGAGTTCAACTCGCTGGATGCGCAGTACGAAGCCTGCTCGGCCTACATCGTCAGCCAGAAGAGCGAGGGCTGGAAGCGCACACCTGTCCGATATGATGATGGCGGCATCTCAGGCGGGACACTGGAGCGCCCCGCCCTGCGACGCCTATTGGCAGACATTGAGGCCGGCCGCGTCGACCTTGTGGTCGTCTACAAGATCGATCGCCTGACCCGATCGCTGATGGACTTCTCGAAACTGGTCGAGCGGTTCGACAAATCGAACTGCTCGTTTGTCTCGGTCACCCAGGCATTCAATACCTCGACCTCGATGGGCCGGCTTACGCTCAACGTGCTGCTGTCATTCGCCCAGTTCGAGCGCGAGGTCACGGCCGAACGCATCCGGGACAAGATCGCTGCTTCGAAGAAGAAGGGCATGTGGATGGGTGGGATCCCACCCATTGGCTACACCGCCAAAGACAAGGAGCTGATTGTCGATCCCGATGGCGCCAAGGTCGTGAACAGGATCTTCGAGACCTATCTCGATGTGAAATGCCTGAACCGCCTCAAGCGCGAGGTCGACAGGCTCGGCTACGAAACCCGCCCAAGTCGGCCGGGCAGCCTTGCCCGGCCCTACTCCCGTGGACATCTCTACAACATGCTCTGCAATCCGATCTACATTGGAGAGATCCGTCACAAGGATCAGCGGTTCCCGGGGCGCCACACAGGGATCGTGGACCGCGACCTCTGGGATCGTGTCCAGACCCTGCTCGAAGGCAGATCCCAGATCGTCCGCGGCAAGGGCCGGCAGGCTGCCGCGCGTTCTCCGCTCACAGGCAAGCTGTTTGACGAAACCGGCGATCGCCTGACGCCCAGCTATACCAAGAAGAAGGATCAGCGGATCCGCTATTTTGTGTCGAACAGGCTTGTTGATCGCTCAAGCACGCGAACACCAGACGCCACGGGCCGGAGGCTGCCAGCGGGGCAGTTTGAGGACGCGATCGCATCTGCCATCGCAGATACTCTTAAGAGCGCCGAGCCTGCGGCCTCATCCGATGTCGGAACGATCACGCGGGTGACCCAGACGATCACCCACATGACTTCCGGCAAGGAACGTTGGCCTGATCTGCTCGACCTCGTGTCCCGTGCTCGCGTGACTCCG
>JAUYSA010000469.1 GCA_030696545.1 Hyphomonadaceae bacterium | reverse complement strand
AGCCGGGCCGGAGGGCGTGCTGGCAGCTGCATTGATTGATATGGAAGCAGCTGGTGCCATGTCTGGCCCGCTGGATATTCCCATGCGCCAGATGCGTCTGGCGAAAGAGGCCGCGCATATGGCTATTGCGGCGGGCGATCTTTCGGGAGTCTGGAGTCTCGACGATGTGGTCGAGCGGCTTACCAGGTTGGCAGACCTTTCGGTGCGATCTGCGTTGCGTCTGGCCATTGGTTCGGCGTGGGCATCTGGTTCATTCGGCGAAGTGCGGGCCAGCGACGAGATGCCCGGCTTGTTCGTCCTGGCCATGGGCAAGATGGGCGCCCGCGAGTTGAACTATTCGAGCGACATCGACCTGATCCTGCTGTTCGACCTCGACGTCCTGCCTATCAAGGGACTGCGGGTGAAGGAGGGCATGGCTCGCATTGCCCGCGATCTTGTTCGCGTGCTCGATGAGCGAACAGTGGAGGGCTACGTGTTTCGGGTCGACTTAAGGCTGCGGCCTGACCCATCATCGACAAGCCCAGCGCTTTCTACGCAGTTTGCGACAAGTTACTATGAGAGCGTCGGGCAGAATTGGGAGCGGATGGCCCACATCAAGGCGCGCGTCTGTGCCGGAGACGTTACAGCAGGTGAGACCTACCTTAAGGAGCTGCAGCCTTATGTATGGCGGCGCCATCTCGACTACTGGGCTATCGCAGACATCCACTCCATCAAGCGCCAGATCCACTCCCACGGTGGTCACGCCGAGCTTGGATCGACTGACTTCGATGTGAAGCTCGGGCGCGGTGGCGTGCGTGAGATCGAGTTCTTCGCGCAGGTCCAGCAGCTTATCCTTGGCGGACGACGCCCCGAGCTTCGTACGCCGCGTACCAAGGATGCTTTGTGCGTTATGGCAGCATCCGGCATCATCGCGCAGGACGTCTCGGAAGACCTATCCCGCGCGTATGATTTCCTGCGCTCTGTGGAGCATCGGATACAGATGCTAAACGACGAGCAGACGCATCACCTTCCTCTTTCGACAGAGAAGCGCGCTGCGATTGCGGCACTGTCCGGCTACTCCGAGCAGTCCAGGTTTGAAGCAGATATTGCGGCCGTCAGGCGTCGCGTGCATGGCGTTTATTCAAACCTGTTTGCGACGGAGGAGCGCTTGTCGGGGGTGGCAGGCAATCTCGTTTTCACAGGTGTGGATGACGATCCGGGTACCGTGGAAACGTTGAGCACGATGGGGTTCAGTGATCCGGCGCGGATCATCCACGTTTTCCAGCAATGGCATCGCGGCAGCATTCCTGCCACGCGGTCAGCCCGCGCGCAGCAGCTTCTAACATCGCTGGGGCCACGCCTGCTTGAAGCCATGTCCAAGGCGGGCGAGCCGGATGCCGCGTTCGAGCGCTTCCAGGAGTTCTTTTCGGGTCTTGGTTCAGGCGTGCAGGTCATGTCGTTGATGCTGGCCGAGCCGGCTCTCGCGCGCGATGTGATCGAGACAATGTCCTTTGCACCAAAGTTGGCTGCTGACCTTGCCCGTAGGCCCGCACTGATGGATTCGATGCTGGAGCCATCTTTCCGTGCTCCGGCACAAAGCGATCCAGCAGGCGCACGCGAGGCGCGGCTTCGCGATCAGTTGAATCGTGTCGAGGGCTTTGAAGTACGACTCAATGTTGCGAGGCGGTTTCATCGCGAGGAAGCTTTTCGCATTGGCTATCAGTTGCTGCAAGGGGCAATCGGCGCTGCCGAGGCAGGCATTGCTTATGCAGACCTGGCGGATGCGTGCGTTTCCTGCCTCGCAGATGTCTGCGAGCAGGACGTACTTTCCCGCTTTTCTGGCCGGATCGGAAAGTGGTCTGTGTGCGCGCTTGGAAAGTTCGGTGGACGCGAGCTGACTGCGACATCCGATCTTGACCTGATGCTGATCTACGAACCTGAAGACGAAAGCGCCGGAAGCCTCGCCACGCGCTTCGTGCAACGCCTGATTGCTGCGCTATCAGCGCAGACCGAGGAAGGCGCTCTGTACGAAGTTGATATGCAGTTGCGGCCATCTGGCCGGGCAGGGCCGGTCGCGGTGCGGTTCTCATCGTTCGAGCGCTATTATCTTGAAGATGCCTGGACGTGGGAGTTCATGGCCTTGACGCGCATCCGTCCCGTGGCGGGCGACGCTGATCTTGGGCGGCGCATTGTCGAGGCCGCGCGAGATGCTTTGCGCACCAAGGCGGCCGATCCGAAGATTACTGAAGATGTCGCCGATATGCGCCGGCGGATGGCGCGCGAGCGTCCCGCGCGCTCTCAGTGGGATATCAAGCTGGCGCCAGGCGGATTAGTCGATATTGAGTTTGTGATCCAGCACGCGATCCTGCTGTCCGCAGCCGATGTTCCCGGCGCTGTGATCCCCACGTCCATGGACGCCATCCGGGCGATTGCAGCGGCGGGTCGGCTGGCGCCGGGCGAGGCGGCCGTGCTGGCCGAGGGGCTGACGTTCCAGCTCAACCTTCAGCAGGCGCTGCGCATTGCATCGGGGGACAAGTTCGAGCCGGATAGCGCATCAGCTGGCCTCAAGGCCTGGTTGGCCAATCATCTGGCTTTGAAGGACTTTTCTGTGTTGGAGGCTCGACTCCTGGAGATCCAGGGCGCTGTCGCGGCTCTCAGGACGCGGAAACTGGGGCCGCTTACGACGGAAGAGCCTGCAAGCCCCGTTTGAACTTCCGAATACGGAGATAGCCTGCCGCGCTGTGGATCGGCTCCGCCGAAGAGCAATCAACGCTCGGCAAATGCTGCGGCAGGATGCATAAACGTGAAGAGCAGTTCAGTCTTGAACACCTTGCCCAAAAGGGCGGTTTTTCGACTCGCGGAGTTGGCTTCAAGGCCATGCGGGATCCGGACGAAGAATTGGTGCGTCGCGTTGGCGCCGGCGACAAGCGCGCCGCGGCCGAACTCGTGCGCCGTCACCTTCCGCGCATGGTCGGTCTCGCTCGCAGGATGCTCGGCGATCACGCTGAAGCCGAGGATGTGGCGCAGGAAGTGTTCCTTCGCGTCTGGAGGCACGCGGGCGCGTGGCAGCCTGGGCAGGCGAAGTTCGAGACGTGGATGCACAGGGTGGCGATGAACCTCTGTCTGGACAGGTTGCGCCGTCGCGGGCGGCAGGGGGGCGAGGTCTCGCCCGACACGCCTGACGTTCGTGCTTCGGCTACACGCGCGCTCGACGACCGGCAGCGGCGCGAGCGGGTGCGCGGCGCGCTGCAAGCGCTTCCAGAACGTCAGCGCGCGGCGCTCGTGCTTTGCTATTATCAAGACCGGAGCAATATCGAGGCAGCTGAGATCCTGGGTGTCAGCGTTGATGCGCTGGAAAGCCTCCTGTCTCGGGCTCGCCGCTCTCTTAAATCCGCCCTGTCGGCTGAGCGCGCGGATCTGCTCAGCGGTCTTGAGACAGGGTAAGGAAAGCCATGAACGAAGCACGCTTCATGCAGCTGTTGGGCGCGTACGGCGCCGAGCTTTCGCGTTGGCCGGATGACGACCGTGGCGACGCGGGAGCGTTTCTGGAAGTCGCACCTCACAGGATCAAGGATATCTGGGAAAGCGAGCGCACATTCGACCACCTGCTTGCGCTTGAGAAAGATATGCCTGCTTCCATTTCACTGGAGACGCGGGTGCTGGCGGCATCGTCGGAGCGCCGTGGCGTACGCAAGCCTGTCAGCGCGTTTGGCGCATGGCGCGTGCCCCAGTGGATTGCCGGCGGCGCGTTGGCGGCATCGCTCGCGCTTGGGTTCGCTGTCGGGTATGTGGGTGAGCGAGCTTCAACTACGGAGGCCGACTACGCGAATATGCTGAACGTTTCAGGCGCCGGGGCGGGGTCTATGTTCATTACCGCCATGAACGATCCGGAGAGGTGACGGACGAATGCCGTCGAGGATGTCTCTTTTTCTCATCGGATCGCTGGCGTTGAACGCTGCGCTATTCGGGATTGTCGGCGGCCGGATGTTCAGCCCCGCCAACACCGAACCCACCGTTCAGATGCAACTTGAGCGCTATGGCCCGACCGCGGACGTAGTCGCGGCTGCATGGTCGCAGTTACCGGAAGCAGATCGCACAGCTTTGCGTACTCAGCTGCGTGAGAGCTGGGTAGCGATGGCCAATGAGCGGAAGCGCCTCAGGGACGCGGGCGAAGCCGTTTACAACGCTGCGCTAAGCGAGCCGTTCGATGAAAACAGACTCCGCGACGCCGTCGCGATTTTTCAGCTGCGGGAAAAGCATCTGCAGGACATCGCTGAGGGCATACTGATCAGTCATCTCGGCAAGATGCCTGCGGAAGCCAGAGCTACGGCCGCGACCGGGTTATTGACGCCGTTCAACGCCCGTATGCAGCGGGCCGACAAACGGGAAGGCGAGCGTGGCAAACACTTTGTCGATGAAAGCGCAGCGCCGGGTAAGCCGGCCAATTGAATCAGACTGCGAAAGCTTCCCGCACGCGGTCGCCCGCGCCGGTGGCTTTTATAGTCGGCAGGAAGATCGAAACCGTGGTGCCGACGCCGAGCGTGCTCTCGATCTTGATGTAGCCGCCGTGCATCTCAGCGAAAGATTTCGTCAATGCGAGGCCAAGGCCGGTGCCGCGTACGTTTCGTTGTTGCGATTCCTGCGTGCTGACCTGCTCGAAGGGTTGCGCAAGGCGGGGAAGGTCTTCCGGCGCGATGCCGATGCCGTTGTCCGCCACGCGAATGACGATCCATGGCCCTTCCAGTGTGATGGTGACTTGAATTTCACCGCCCGGGTCAGTGAACTTGATCGAGTTGGTGATGAGGTTGAACGTCATCTGCTTGATGGCGCGATGGTCGCCGTTGATATCCGGCAGGTCATCGTCCGGGTCAAACATCAGGGCAATCTCGCGGTCCGCGCAGCGCCGGCGGGCAAGCTTTACGGCGCCGTCAACAGCATCGACCGGGTCGATAAGCGCCGGAGAGAGCCGCATCTTGCCGGCCTCGATCTTCGACATGTCGAGGATGTCGTTGATCATCTCCTCGAGATGCTTGGCGGCCTGCACGATGTCCTGCGCGTATTCCTTGTAGCGTTCGTTTCCAAGCGGTCCGTAGATTTCGCTCGCCATCATCTCGCCAAAGCCATTGATGTGGTTCAGCGGCGTACGCAGTTCATGGCTCATGTTCTGCAGGAATGAGCCCTTGGCCTGTGCGGCGCGCTCGGCGCGGGCTTTGGCCTCGGAATACTTCTCGGCCAGTTCCTGGGCTTGGCCCTTCGTCCGTTGCAGTTCTTCAACCATCGCACGCAGGCGACGTTCGCTTTTCTGCAGGCCGGTTTCCTGGCGTTTCATGTTGGTTATGTCGAGGCCGACCGTGATCAGGCCGTCAGTCGCCGTGCGGCGGTCGACAAGGCGTATCCAGGTGTCGGAGAGGAGCAGCATCTCGCGGGCGTTCACATCGTCGCCAAGTGGGCGTTCGACGCGGACGAACTTCGAAAGTTCGGCCATCACAAGGTCATAAGAGGCGCCGGCCTGGACAACGCCCTTGTCGAGATTGAAGACGCGGGCGAACGCTGCGTTCCAGTGCGTGAGGCGCTTGCGGCTGTCCCATACGGCGAACGGGCCGGGGTGGGCGTCCAGCGCGGTGCGAGCGAGAGCCTCGGCGCGACGGGAGCGATGCTGGGCCTGTATGCGATCAGTGACATTGAGTATGGCGCCGGTAAAAGACGTGTCGCTGTGTGCGCCGATCAGTTCGAAATACTTGTCAGCAGTGCGGCCAACGCCTTGGAATGCGACGCTGATCTGACGTTGTGATGACGCGCTTTCGATGGCGTCCTGGACGCGCTTGCGGTCGTCGTCGGCGATCATCGAGGTGAATTCGTCGAGCGTCATATCACCATGGCGGACGGCGCTGACCAGCGCGCCTGCTTCAGCGCCCACGGTTAGAAGCTGGTTGCGCGGGTTCCAGCGCCAAAGGCCGATGACGCCAGCGACTTCGAATGCGGTCCATGTTGCCTGTTCGAGGGCGGCAGGCGTGGGGATCTTCGCTTCAGCATCTGCCTTCTCCTGTTGGAGGCGGCGAATGGCGCCGACAAGTCCGAAGACAGCGAGCAAGGGTGCAGCGAGCAGGAGGCCGTAGATCACCAGGCGGTTGAGATCGCCCCAGTTGAACAGTGGCGTAGGTTTGAAAACGCAAGCGGTGATGCCCGCATTTTCGACGGGCGCGCACGCAACGGCGGCGCGTTCAAAGTCCACGGACTCGAAGCGCGCATTCATGGGCATGGCGTCAGCGGGGACGAGGTGGAACTTTCGGCCATCGAGCGGCTGAAGCATCAGGGCGGAGCTGGTGCGGATGCCGGATATCCAGCGGCCTTGGCTGTTCTTCGCGAAGACGCGCACGCCTTCGCCGTCTGCGAGCTGCGCCCACATGCCCGCAGGCGGCTCGCGTTCGGACACAGCATCGAACGGGACGCCACGCCTGATAGCTTCGAGAGAGGCCCCGGTGAGGAGAAGTCCTTCCATACGGGCGCGAGAGGCGATGAGTTCGGCGCGGACATGGCCTGCGAGCGTTTCTGCTTCGCGCTGCTGCTGCACAAGCGTGGACGTGTCGGCAAACTGGCGCTCTTCAAACGCCTTCAGAGCCAGTGCGCCGCCGAATGCCAGCATCAGGATTGTGAGCATGCCGATGGGAACCGCGCTACGCGGTTTCACAGGCGCCGGAATGCGCGCCTTCCCTCCCACAGGTGTCCTCGTCCCCAAGCCGATCCCTTCCGCAGTCGAACGGATTCACCAGTTTTGGATTCGAAAAGCTGCGAAAGGGTTAACGAGGGATTAACTGTGGGCCATGCGGTTGACCCATGTTCAACCGATCAAGCCGCGTTGTTCTGCTTCATGGCAAGAACGCCTGCGCTCTTTGGCCCGAACAGGTTCTCGCGCCGTTCCTTGCCCTTGTAGTTGTCGTCCTTCCGCCGGCGGCGGTCGGGCCCGAAATACACACTCGTGCGTACGAATGGGCGGGGTGTATTGATGACGGCGCAGACCTTTCGATAAAGCTCCGTCGCAGTCACGGGCTTGGCGCAGAACTCGGTGACGCCTGAGTCGCGAGCCTGCTCTACCTTCGATTTTTCAGCATACGCCGTCAGCATAATGATCGGCACGAAATGGTTCGGGCTGTCCTCCGCCGTACGGACCAGCTTTGTGAATTCGCAGCCATTGATCGGATCCATGGCGAAGTCCGTGATGATCAGATCGACCGGCGTATTACGAATGATGCTGAACGCATCCGCAGCATTGCTCGCGTCGAAGAAATCCTTCACCTCGAAGCCACGCAAGATCGTTTTGATGATGTTTATCATGTGGTGGTTGTCATCGACAACCAGCACCTTCAGCCTCTCCATCATGCGGTCCATGGCGCGTTCCCCCGCTATGCCGCGCTGCGCAGCGAGCGTGGGCTGCGCGCGAAGAAATTTTCATCGATGATCGGCCGGCCGTAGAAATAGCCCTGCGCGTATTTCACCCCAGCTTCCAGAAGAAGTGCGCGATCAGACTCGGTCTCGATCCGCTCGCCTACCGACGTAATGCCAAGCTCAGCGCACATCCTGGCGACATTGCGCATCAGGGCCAGTCCGCGCAGGTTGGTTTCTGACGACTGCAGGAAGCTTCCGTCGAACTTCAAGCCGTCCACATCCAGTGCGCGCAGATAGCCGAACGATGCCGAGCCAGCCCCAAAATCGTCCAGCGAAACGCTGATGCCGCTGGAGCGCAGCGTGCTGACAGCGCGGGCCGCCGTCTCGATGTCGTGGATATGCGCGCTTTCCGTAACTTCAACGATCAGTCTGCTGCGATGGAATTTGTGGCCTGAAATCACGGCGCAAAGCTCGCGGATGACTTCCAGACGTTGGAGAGACTCGCCGGAAATGTTCACCGCCAGCCTGAACTCAGGATCAGCGTTTGCTTCAAGCTGCGCGGCGGCGGCGCTTATCATGATGTAGTCGAGATGTGCGATCTGCCCGCTTTTCTCGGCTGCTGCGATGAGGCTGACGGGTGAGTCCTCGCCGTTGAAGCGGGCGAGAACCTCGTAGTGACTGACGGCTCCCGAGCGCGTTTCTACAACGGGCTGGCGAGCGGCCATCAGGCGGCCGTTCATCACGGCGTCGCGGAACCGTTCCGCCATGATTTCGTCCATGCGATCACCGCGTATCCGCGCAGACGAGGGCATGCGTGAAATGGTGAAATTGAAGCAGTTCGGCGAGCTGCCGTTGCGCTGTATGACGATGCGCCGGCCGCCTTCAATCGAGCAGGTGTCCTCCCAGGACAGTCTGCGGCCCGGGCCGAGCGCCCAAAGCTCTTCCCGCAGCCGGCTGCCTTCGGCTTCGCTGATTAGGTCGACCGCATTCCGGCCGATCAAGCGGTCAGCTGTGGGGTGATGCAGAAGGGTCGCGTCCCCTTCGGCCTCCGTAATGCGTCCGTTGGCGTCGGTTGACACCAATAGGTCTGCGGCCGCGAAAGCAAAGTCGCGGAAACGCGAACCATCAAGTGTTGAAAGCGACATCCCTGCCGTCCGGCCACATCAACGAAGTGTAAACGCTAGCGGCGCATGATTAGTCATCGGTTAACGATACCCCGTCGCTGAGCGGGGACAGCTGTATTTCCTTGAAACTTGACTGTTTTCAGGCCGGATGGGCCAGGGCGCGCCCGATGATGTCCAGCGCATTTCGCGATAGTCCCGCTTCCGACAGACGCGTCAGCTCGATCTGAGCTTTCTCGCGGCGCGGTGCGTTGAAAGTCCTCCAGCTCTCGAACGCCGTGGATAAACGAGCGGACAGCGCGGGGTTGAGAGGATCGACCTTCAGGATCAGGTCGCCGAGGAACCGATAGCCCCAGCCATCCGCCGTGTGGAAAGCCACTGGATTGTTCATCGAGAACGAAGCGGCGAGCGAACGGACGCGGTTCGGGTTGCGCAGATCGTAATCCGCGCGGTCCAGCAGACGCTGAAGGCGTTCGCGCAGGTCGTCGCGCACGGCCATGGCCTGGACGCCGTACCATTTGTCCATGACCAGCGGAGAGGCTTTCCATCTGGATTCGAAGTCGCGCAAAGCGATGTCGAACGCGTCGCTTTCGATGTTCGAAAGAGCGGTAAGCGTTGCAAGTGTCTCGGTCATCGTTCTCGACGAACGATAGGCCTGCGAGACGAGGCCTTCGTGCCGATCGCCCAACGAAGACAGCAATGAGAGCGCAGACGTACGAAGCGAGCGACGGCCTGCGGCGCGGGCGGATGCGTCGAATGTTATCGGCTCAGCCTTATCCAGCACCGAAAGCAGGAGGTCTTCCAGAGATCTCGCCACGGCGCGGCGCACATGCAGGCGGACGACATGAATTGCTGATGGATCGGCGTCACGCACGTCGAGAACGAGTTCCCCGACGGTCGGAAGATAGAGAAGAAGCGCCGCATAGGCTGCATCGCTTTGCGTAGCGCGCGTGACCGAGTGGCGAAGCGCTTGCACGAAACTGTTGAGTCGAGCCTGATCAGTCTCACGCGCGCCCCCCCGCACCGCATCGAGGATCAGCGCCCGGGCGATTGTCTGTAGCGCCTCCCATTGAGCAAACGCGTCGTCGTCGAAGCCTGCAAGGGAAGCCCGGTCTGCTTCCGTGAGATCGTCTGCGAGCCGTATAGGCGCTGAAAAGCTGCGATTCAGCGAGGGGCGAGGTTCGGAAGCGACATCGTTGAACGTGAACTGCGCCGAGCCTTGTTCCAGAAGAACAACATGCTCGTAGGAGGCGGGTGCGTCGCCACGGCGCGTCTCCATCTTGGCGCCATTTGCGTCGAAGAGCGCAACACGCATCGGAATGCGCAAAGGGGATTTGTTTGGCTGGCCGGGCGTCGGCTGCACCGTCTGTGTCAGCGTAAGCCGCCATGTGCGCGCAGAAGCGTTGTAGTCGCCCTTCGCCCGAACTGCAGGGGTACCAGCCTGCGCGTACCACAGCGCGAACGCGGAGAGATCCTGATCCGTCGATGCCTGGAACGCTGTGATGAAATCTTCAACGGTCGCTGCGGAGCCGTCGAATGTATCGAAATATCGATTCATGCCCGCAAAGAATGCCTCGTCGCCAACGATAAGACGGAGCATGCGGATCAGCTCGGCGCCCTTTTCATAGACCGTGGCGGTATAGAGATTGTCGATGCGGACGTAGGCGTCCGGCCGCACTGCATGGGCTAGTGGTCCGGCGTCTTCGGGGAATTGCCTTGTGCGGAGGCGGATCACTTCCTTGATCCTCGCCACGGCTGGCGAGCGCATCGCCTTGGTGAATTCCTGATCGCGATAGACCGTCAGGCCTTCCTTGAGGCAGAGCTGGAACCAGTCGCGGCA
>JAUYSA010000443.1 GCA_030696545.1 Hyphomonadaceae bacterium | reverse complement strand
CTTCTGCGCGCTGACGCCGACCCAGGCATAGCCTTTGCGGATCATCTCGCGATGCCCGTACACCCAGTCGGCTGCGAAATCATACCCGCCGCTGACGTTGAGCCATTCGACGATGACGGTGCCGTTGAACTTGGCAGGATCGGTGGGGCGCAGCACGACGACGCGCGTGGTGAACGGCGCGGTCTCGGCCGCCGCGGCGTCCCAGACGCCATCGGCGGTGGCTGGGCCAGGCAGGCGATAGGACGTAGCGGTTCCCGCCGCAAACGACTCGCTCACCTGGTAGCCGACCTCGCCTAGGTCATAGGAGCCCAACGCCAGGGTGGGCTTGCCCGGCACGGCGGTGATCGTGGGGCTGGCGTCTTGCGCCGAAGCCACTTGCGGCTGGCCGAAGAGCAGCGAAACCGCCGCCACGCCCGCCAAAATCGCCATACCGGCACGCGTGAATGCCTTCGCCATGCATCTTCCCCCTGTTTCTTTTCAAGCTGCGCGCCGGTGTGGCGCTCCGTCAATAGCGCCCCGCAAAGGAGAGGGGGCACACATGCTTGTCTCGGGCGGACTTGCCCAAAACCTTCAATTCCAGGCCGAGCGGCGCACCCAACCACTCGGACCGCGAAGCATCTGAAATCGCCTCGAACGAGCGATCGTGCTCCCAATCAGGGACATGAGGCGGCGGGCAAAAGCCGGCCCACGCACGAAGCCTCTCGATGGCGCCGCACCGGTACTAGAGCTCGATCACCAGGCGGCGGCTCTTCGCGCGCGAGCAGCATGGCGTGAAGCAGTCGTTCTTCGCTCGCTCTTCGTCCGTGAAGTAGCTGTCCCTGTGGTCCGGAACGCCTTCCAGCACGGTCGTGATGCAGGTGCCGCAAACGCCTTGCGCGCAGGAGGTCGGGATCTCGAATCCGGCCTGAGAAAGCGCCTCGACGGCGGTGACGCCCCGGAGGACCTGGATGATGCGCGGGTCGCCTTTGACCTGCAGCTCGAAGGGCAGCTCTTCGCCCTCCAGGTCGTGGGCGGGGCTGAAGTACTCGCGATGCAGCCGGGATTCGAGCCAACCCAGCCGCCGTGCAGCATCCAGCACGTGGTTCATATAGCCGGAAGGGCCGCAGACGTAGAGATGACGGTCGGGGGACGGCGCGCCGATAGCGGCAGGCAGGTCCAGCTGTTCGAGGCCGCCCTCGTCGTCCGCGTAGATGCGGACTTTGTCTGCAAATGCGGCCTGGCGCAGCGGCTCCACGAACGCCATCTGCTGACGGGAGCGACCGCTATAATGCAGCGCGAAGTCGCGCCCCTCGGCGGAGAGTTGGCGGACCATGCAGACGATCGGAGTGATGCCGATGCCGCCGGCGAACAGCAGGGAGTGCGCGGCGTCCGCGTGCAGCGGGAAGTGGTTGCGAGGCTCACCGATGTGGAGCGTCTGACCGACTTGGGCGTCGTTGAACAGGCTGAGCGAGCCGCCCCGGGACTGCGCCTCGCGCAGCACGCCGATGCGGTAGCCCTCGGACGCGGAATCCAGCTCATACAGCGAGTACTGGCGGACCAGGCCACTGGGCGTGTGCAAGTCGATGTGGGCGCCGGGCGCGTAAGGCGGCAGCGTCCCGCCGTCCTCACGCACGAGCGTGAAGCTCGCTACGTCGGGCGCCAACAACTCCTTGGCCGCGACGCGCACCTTGATTAGATCGTCCGTCATTCTCGCCACTCGACGAACGGGGTCGCGAAGCCGCGGGCGAACGCCCGCGGTTCGGCCTGGGTGAAGCGTCCGAGATCGCCGCGGCCGGCCTTCGGATCCGCTAGAGTCTCGTTTCTCAAGTGTTCGCCGCGGCCTCCTGCTTGGCCATGTTGGCCATCAGCTCCGCGCCGCGGTTGGCTGCGGAGAGCCCGCGGAACAGGAAGCACAGGCTCACCACGGCCTGCAATTCTTCCCAGGTCGCCCCTGCGCGGCGGGCGGCGGTCGCGTGAATCGAGGCAGCGTCGCTCAAGTCCATCAGGAGCATGCCGAACAGCATCAACTGCGCTGTCTTCACGTCGAAGCACTTCGGGTACATCGCGTGCTGGCGCAACTCCTCCTGCATTGCGAGGAGTTCCGGATCGAGAGCCCCGGTGACGTTCAGGCGCGCCTCGATGCGCGGCGGCACGAAGCCGACCAGCTCCTTGTAGATTTCGGCGCGCTCCGCGTAGGAAGCCTTCCTGTCGGCGTACGGGCCCATGGCTCGCTTCACGACTTCCGCATCGATGCGTGGCGGCAGCATGACTTCTCGCTTTCATTTCTATTGATGCGGCCAGTAGGCGAAGCCCAGGCCCGTCTTGGCGTGGTGCGCCGGGATGTAGTCCACGACTTCCCCCTTCCACTGGCAGGCGCCCGCGGCGACGATCCAGGCCCGCGTTTCGGCGGTGCCGCCGGCTAGGGTGGCGGAGTCGAAGGTGAACAGGTTCTGCAGGTCGCTAGAACGGTTCGTCGCGATCCGGTCGAGCACCCACCGGTCCAGGGGCTCGTCGATCCAGCCTGCGCGCGGCCCCACCGGATCGTGCGAGAGCCCGCCCGAGGCGTAGATCGCGATGCGCTCTGGGCGCTTGGCCATCACGCGGGCGACGGCTTCGCCCAGCTTCCAGCACCGCGCCGCCGTCGGCAGCGGCGGATAGTAGCAGTTGAGATAGATCGGGATGATCGGGACATCCAAGCTTGGGAGGATCCGCTTGGCCGGATAGACGATCATGTGGGAGGTGCCGCGATCGGGGTGCCTGCCCATCGGCTTCATGACCGAGGAATTGGCCATGTCGAAGCCTTCCTCCAGCAGCTCCTCCAGAAGATAGCCGGCGAGCTCTTGGTGGACCTTCAAGTGAATCCGCGAAACCTCGGGCGGCTGGTCCATGTAGAAGGGCGCTGACGAGCCCCACAATTCGTCGCCCGTGAAGACGCACATCGCCGGATTGCAGCGGGCGTCGAACATGTCCTCCTGGTCGTCTCCGACGAAGATGACGGCGTCCGGCTTGTACGCCTCGACCTGGCGCTGCAGCACGTCGAAGGCCGCGTCGATGCGCTCCAGGTAGCCCTCAATGACCTCCCGGGTCTCAAGCTTGGCGGTGTGTGGCTGAGACGCCTTCATATAGTTCGGGATGGCCCCATAGACCTTGGGCCAGACCTCCGGTGGGCAGAACATCGCCGGCGCGTGGGAGGAAGCGAGTCCGAGTCCGATCATGATGTGGGCCCCTTGCGGCTGGCGGCGTTGGTGACCTGCAGGACGGCTTGCACCAACGCCTCTGGGTCGGCCTGGCCTTTGCCGGCGATGTCCATCGCCGTCCCGTGACCCACAGAGGAGAAATTGATGGATGTGCCAATGGAAAGCGCGGCAGCGCCGTGAGGCGCTGCGGACTTGGCGAGAATGTGCCCCTGGTCGTGAAGCATCACAACGAACGCATCACAGTCATCACGGGGCAGCAGCGTATCGGCGCCGATCGGGCCGACGACGTTGAGGCCGCGCGCGCGCGCTTCCCGCACCGCAGGTTCGATGATGTCGGTCTCTTCCGTACCGAACAGCCCGGACTCGCCGGCGTGCGGGTTCACGCCCGAGACGCCGATGCGTGGCGAGGCGACCCCCATCCGGCGCAGCGCCGTTTCGACAGCCCCAAGAACCCGATGGATGCGATCCGCCGTCAGGGCCTCCAACGCGCTGCGTACGCTCTGGTGCAGGGTGGCGTGGGCGATGCGCTTGTTCCCCCAGCACAGCATGAGGAAAACGTCTTCCTCCGGCGTTCCGGTGCGTCGCGCGAGCCACGACGGATGGCCATCGAAATGGATCCCGGACTGCCGGATGGCGAGCTCGTGGATCGGGCCCGCGACCACGGCGTCCAGTCGCCCGTCGAGCGCGGCGCCGGCGGCGGCGTCGAGCGCGGTCAGCGCGGCGGCCCCATGTTCCGCAGTCACCTGGCCCAGGCTGGGCGGACCGGCCAGACAATCCACATGTACGAAGTCGACGACCCGCCCGTCGCCGCTCGACGCCGGCACGCCCGCGTGCTCGCGGACCTCGATCGGCAGCCTTCCAGACGCCACGTGGGCTTCGATGGCCTTGCGGTCCCCGAACACGATCACATCGGCGACCGCCTGAACGCGGGGGTCGAGGGCTGTCTTCAGTGCGATCTCCGGACCGACCCCGCCGGGGTCCCCCACGGATATGCCGACCCTTTTGCGCTCTGGGCCGCTCACAGCGGCAGCGCCATCAGCGTATCGACCCGCGAGCTGTCGCACACGACGATGCGTTCCCGCAGGCGGATGGCTTCCGGGGTGACACGCAGGACGTCCTGATAGACGCCCGTCGCGAAGAGTGTGCTCTGGCCGTCGCGCATGATGCGCACCACCATGAAGCTCGTTTCCGCGCGGACGGTCTCCCCGTCGACCTGCGTGACCCACGGGCGTCCGATCAAATGTCGATAGCTCTGGCCTTCGTAGATGTTGGCGTCCCGCAAGGATTTCACGCGATCCTGCAGCATCGCCCGTGAGTCGGCGTAGATCACGCCGAACGGCAAACCGGCCTCCACGTTCTCGCGCGACGTGACCTTGTAGATGCAGTCGGGCTCGAAGAAGTCGGGCCAGCGCTCAAGGTCGTCTGTGTCGATCGCCCGCACGTAGTCCTCCATCATATAACCGAGGGAGGCGCTGAGCCGGGTGCGTTCTATCAAATCGGGGTTCATCATAGGCTCACGAGCTGGCGGTATTGCTTCCAGAAGCCGCGGATGGAGTTTTCCGAAGCGCGGGAGGTGGAGGTTTCCGTGCTGCTTCCGCCCATCAGCACCACGGTCGACTCATTGGGCGAGCCCGCGGAGCCGCGCTGCACGAAGCCGCCGACCGCCCCATCTTCCATCGACACGAAGCCTGCCGGACCGACCAAATTCGCGTGCTTCATCCGCGTCACCTGCATTTGTTCGTCGTCATCCTCGAAGCCGATCAGGTTCCAGATCAGATGGGTCTCCTCGGTCCCCTTCGGCTGGATGTGGCGGATAGCCAGGCTGTTGTGGATGGCCTGGAGCACGAAGCCCGGGAAAACGGACAGGATCTGCACGTGGCAGCCGTCGCCGAACTCGTCGACGATATTCAGCACGCTCTTGTCCTGGAGCGTGAACTGCTCCTCCTGGTTGGCGCGCAGACGCTCCTTATCGAACTCCGAATCCTCGCCACCCTGGTGGGTCAGCGAATAGCTGACGTGGTTGCCGCCGGATTCCGAAACAATCACGCCGCCGCCTTGCGACAGTCGCGACACCTTGAATGTCGCGAAGAAAGTGTGCAGCAGACTGGAGTGGTAAGTATCCTTGACGTTCTCGAAGTATAACTTCCAGTTATTAGGAAGCACTTGGTTGTACGTTCCGTAGATGCGCAACGGCTTGTGCAAAACGCGCTTAAGGCGCGCCAGCACGGGCTCGCCGATGTATTCCTCGATAGGCGGCGTTTCGTCCGACAGCGTCCCGAAGATTAGGCCGCAGAGCGTCGTGACCCGCAGTTTGCGCGGACCGTAGTGCGCACGGTCGAAGTCTGACGGCATTCCGCCTTCGCCGTTGACGCCGCGCGAGAAGGTGGCGTTCAGCAGGTTGCCTTCGCAGTCGTGCCGCCAAGCGTGATAGACGCACACGAAATCCTTGGCGCGCCCCTTGTTCTTAAGCGCCAGCAATGCGCCGCGATGGGCGCACCGGTTTTCGAAGGCGTGTACGCCGCCGTCCGCCGCGCGGGTCACCACCACGGGCATATCGCCGACGAAGGTCGTCTTGTAGTCTCCGGACTGCGGAATCTCTGCTTCCAGGCCGAGGTAGTTCCACACTGGGCCGAAGTAGATGCTTTCTTGCTCCTGTCGGTACACCTCGGGGGCGTCATACACCCAGTACGGCACGCGAGTGAGGTCGTCACGGGGCCAGGGCGTCCTGCTAGATTCGGTCATTTTAGCTCCTGCGCACTGTCATTGGCGCTCATCATGAAGGCGTGCACCAGCGCCCCGGTCTGGCGCGTGTGCTCGAGAAGCAGACTGCACGCCCGGTCCTTGTCGCGGGCGAGCACCGCTTCGACGATCTCTACGTGCTCGCGGGCCACGTTTCGCTGCGGTGGCTGTTTCGTCAAGTAAAGGCGTCGGTAGCGGTCAGCTTGGTCGTGCAGCTGAGCGCAGATCTGCTGCAGCATCGGCATGTCGCATCCGGCGACCAAGCAAAGGTGGAATTCGCGGTGCGCCCGCTCCCATTCGGCGATGAACGGCACGAAACCGTCCTTCTGCTCGATGCGGGTCAAGCGATGGAAGACGGCGACCAGGGACTCCTCCCAGCGCACGTCGCCCTGGTCAATAGACTCGCGCAGCGCGTACGGCTCCAATATGGCCCGCAGCGCGATGACTTCCTGCAGGTTGCGCAATGATGCCTGGGCCACCCGGAAGCCGCGCTGGTCTTCGCTGACCACGAAGCCCTCCCCGCACAACCTGAGCAAAGCCTCGCGCACCGGGCTGAGGCTGACGCCATAGGACGCGCCCAGTTCCTCCAGCCGTAGCCGCGAGTCCGGCGCGAACGAGCCGGAAAGTATGGCCGTCCGAAGCTGGTTGGTCAGGCTGCTGGCAATGCTCGATTTGCTCGCCACGTCGGCGCCTTTGATATGGGTCGTTGAGGATCGTCAGGTGCGATTTCGAATGACCGCAATAATTTCGAAAATCCTACAAGGCAACGAAATTCGAGCCACCCCGCTCGATTCGGCTGTCGGCGTGGCGCAGTCGGGGCTTGCGGCCCCTGATCCGCAGCTATCGGTTGGCCGATAGAACGCTTCTGCAATACGAAGGGTGCGGAACGCCGCGCTCACCCAAAGCCTGTGGCCGGCGTGCGCAGGCAACTATTTGCGCCTGCAGCACGCGCCATAACCACTTCGATCAGGAGCACCGCTCAGGGGATAGCGTCAGGCGGGCAGGAAGAATTGCGCCAGGCTAGGAACGAGTCGCCGTTAAACTGACGCCATCCGGCTCGGCCTTGGCCATCGCGCGCTGGTAGGCAGGCCGCGCGCCGATCCGCTGCACGTAGGCCTTCACGTTCGGGTAGTCCTCGATCGTTGCGCCACTGAACGCGCGTCCGGTCGTCAGGTTGAAGACCATCATGATGTCCGCCGTCGTCAGATTGCGACCACCGAAGAACTGCGCCTCCCCTAGCCGCGCCTCGATCATCGTCCAGGCGCGACGACTGCGATCGGCGACGAACCCCGCCATCGGGTTGCCGTCGCCGCCGTTTTTCAACAGCATTTGCATAATGAGCGTCGCCCCGAACGTCGCGTTGCTCCAGTGGAACCAAAAGAGGTGGTCAGCGAAGTCGGGATCGTCCGGTCCAGGCGTGAGACGCCCGTCCCCATATCGCGCGCAGATGTAGTTGCAGATCGCCCCGCTCTCGCCCAGGACCAGTTCGCCGTCGGTGATCACCGGAGCGAGCCCCATCGGATGCAGGGCTTTGTAGTCGTCCGGGGCCAGCGGACGGTCCGACCGCCGGGCGTAGCGCTTGAGTTCGTAATCAATACCCAGCTCTTCGCAGAGCCACACGATCCGTTCGGACTGCGAAATCCCTAGGTGATGAACTGTCAGCATGTGGCTTTTTCCTCCAGGCGCGCATCGCGCATCGCATCGCCATACACCACGCGGTTGCGGACTGGCGATGCTTGATGATCGAGCGCGAGCGGCGGTCGGTCATGGCACGGCGTCAGCTGGGCTTGGAAGAATTGCGCTCGGCTAGCGACGCGTCGCCGTTGAACTGACGCCACCCGGCTCGGCCTTGGCCATCGCGCGCTGATAGGCAGGCCGCGCGCCGATCCGTTGCACGTAGGCCTTTATGTTCGGGTAGTCCTCGATCGGTGCGCCACTGAACGCGCGTCCGATCGTTGGAGGGTAGATCATCATGATGTCAGCAGTCGTCAGATTGCGACCGCCGAAGAACTGCGCCTCGCCTAGCCGCGCCTCGATCATCGTCCAGGCGCGACGGATGCGTTCACTCACAAACCCCGCCATCGGGTTGTTGTCGCCGCCGTTCTTCAACAGCATTCGCATCATGAGCGCCGCCCCGAATGTCGCGTTGCTCCAGTGGAACCAAAAGAGGTGGTCGGCGAAGTCGGGATCGTCCGGGCCGGGCGTGAGACGCCCGCCGCCATATCGCGCGCAGATGTATTCGCAGATCGCCCCGCTCTCGCCCAGGACCAGTTCGCCGTCGGTGATCACCGGAGCGATCCCCATCGGATGCAGCGCTTTGTAATCGTCCGGCGCCAGCGGACGGTCCGTCCGCCGCGCGTAGCGCTTGAGTTCGTAATCAATACCCAGCTCTTCGCAGAGCCACACAATTCGTTCGGACTGCGAAATCCCAAGGTGATGAACTGTCAGCATGCGGCTTTTTTCTCTGGCGCTTTGAAATCCGAAGTCGCGAGGGCCAACACTGTAGCAAGGGACGCAATGACACCGAGCGTCACGTAGCCGGCTGCGATCTGGAAGAGGTCGAACCTGTCGGCCAACTGTCCCGCTACGATCGCGGGCAACGCCACGCCGGTGTAGGAGATTAGATAGATGGAGGCCAGCAATCCCGCGCGCTCTTCGACGGCCGCCGATTGGAGCAGCGCCCTAATCGCCGCGGTGGACGCCATACCTTGCGCTAAGCCGATGAACAGGCTCGCCAGCATGAACGGAATCACGAGACCCACGCGAAGCGATACGATTATTCCCGCGAGGGCCAGCACAAACACGGCCATCCCGACGCGCATTCCCCACGACGGAGAAAGACGCCCAACGAGTGGCGCTCCGAGGGGATTGAGGATCATGACACAAGCGAAAGTCGCGGCCGCCGTGACTGCGCTGTTCGTTCCCAAGTAGTCGGCTGTGACCGATGAACCGAACGCCTGATAGAAGCCTCCAATAGACCAGGTTGCGACGAACGAGCAGCCTGCAGCGAACAGCAGCCGCCCGAAACCCGCCGGGACCTGCAGCCGCGGCCGTAGCGACCTCCGGATCCCTCTGCTGCGCACCATTGTTTCAGGACTGGAGAAGATCAGCAGGGTGCAGACCGAAAGTACCGACGCAATGATCACGAACACCAGAATGCGTGGCATGGGGCCATATTCAGCAAGCGCGCCGCATGCAAACGCCCCGATAGGAAGCCCGATCATCGGAGCGCTGCCGGTGATTACGGCTTTCAGCCAAGCAGGCTTCTGCGGCGCCGTGTCCACCACATAGGCTCCAAGGGCGGTGGACCCCAGGCCACAGGCAAGCCCCTGCAACACCCGAGCGATCAAGAGCGCAACCGCGCCGTGAGACGCGGCCAAGACAATGCAGGACGCCCCTGCAGTGACAAGGGCGGCGATGCAAACGGGGCGACGCCCCAGATGATTGGAAAGCCGTCCCAGGAATAGCAAGGAAATGGCGGCCGCCAGGAAATAACCCACCGACACCATGCCGAGGTGCGCATTGGTGAGGCCGTCTTCAGACTTGTATATATTGTAAAGCGGAATGGGCGACCCAGCCGTTGCAAAGATACACACAAGAGACAGCGTCGCAAAGATGAAGGTCCGGAGCATCGCACCCCGCGAGCCTTCAGGTTTTGGACAAATCAGATCACGCACCCCTTGCGACTTGCCGTACTGCGAGCTCATTCACCGCGCGTTACAGCGTATTCCTGAACGCGCTGGCGTCCACGGGACTTTGCGCGCCGCGCGGCCCACTCACCGGTCAGGTGCTAGTTCGTTGCGATGAATAGAACATCAGGCCACCAAGCCCTGGTCGACGAACTGCCTGACGAGCCGGTTGAAGGAGGCGGCGCGCTCGATCTGAACCCAGTGGCCGCAACCGGCGAAGCTGTGCAGATCGGAGTTCCGGATGAGCTGGTGCAGCCTGATCGACGTCTGCAGAGGGATGACCTTGTCGAAGGCGCCGTGCAGGATTAGGACCTCATGGGCGATCCGGCCGATGTCCGCCTCCTCGCTGCTCAGCATGTCGAGGGCGCGTTGCCGCGGTGCTCCGCCAAAGGTGGCGGCGTAGGATCGGTGCGCTTCGGGCCGCGCGGCCGCCTCATGCCGCATCTGGACCAGTTCGTCGGTGATACGGCTCTCGTCATAGGCCAGCTTCCCGATCGCCTCACGCATGTTCTCAAGGCTGGGCGTGTAACTCCAGAGGAAGTCGAGGGCGTCGCTTACCGGGCCCTTGAGGCCGACGGACCCCATCAGGACCGCGCGATGGACTCGATCTGGATGGGCGATCATCAGCGCGAGCGCGATGGCTCCGCCAAAAGAATTGCCCAGCACCGAAATCTTGTCGATTTCCAGGGCGTCCAACAGGCCGATCACCTGCCTAACCCATACCGACTTGTCGTCCACGGCGCCCGCCGGGTGGGTCGAGTAGCCGAAGCCCACCAGGTCCGGCGCGATCACGCGGAAGTCCTGCGACAGCACGGGTATATTGCGAGACCAGTTCGCCCACGCGCTCACGCCAGGCCCTGAACCGTGGATCAACAACAGGGGCGGACCGGCGCCGTGATCGTGGTAGTTGGTCGCGATCCCTCCAGCGACAATCGACCTTCCGATTTCGGGCTGCGACATCGACAAACTCCTCATGCTGTTTGGGGCCCAGCCCGGTTCGAGCAAGCGCCGGTGCAACGGACTGAACTGGCTGTTCCAGGTCGGCGAGCGTCTCAGGGGCGGTCGCCGGCGTGGAGGAAGACTTCGCCGTCGCGCTGCACCACGCGATAGGCGATAGCATCCGTGTACGACAGGGTGAGGACCCCTTCGGTCCTCACGTCACCCCCCCCGCCAGCTCCGAAGATCTTGCGCTCCCGCAGCCTGCCCTCCTCGGCAAGCGAAGGCTCGCCGCGCAAGCACAGGTCAGCGGCCGCGTAGAAGTCGTCGTCCGAATTGTAGACCGCCATCGGCCGGCCGATGGCGGTTGCACCTGCTGAGACACGATACTCAAAGGATGATGCTGATGCGCCCCTGCGGGCGCAGGCCATCCATCGCGAGCACACAGCGCTTTTCTCGGATCTGGAAGGTATCCCCACTCGGTCGCAAGGTATAACGGCTGCGGCCGACGTAGGTGTCGATTACGCCGCCCTTGGCTCGATAGACGACAAAAGCAGCCCTGGCGCCCAGTTCGCCGTCTTCAAGCGCTGCAACGCGGATGTTGCTCACCAGGTGGACGGTCTTGGACCGCGGTTGTTCAGCGTGGGCGTCACGCTTCAACAGGCGCGTGATGCGTTCCCGCAACCGCTCGTGATCGTCGGCGATGTAAAAAAGATTGTTGTCAGGCTGGGCCTTCTCATCGAGATCGGTGGAGGGCACCTCATAGACGGCGTCCTGCGTGAACAGCTCCAGCCACTCCGAAAGCCGCCAACTGTCGAGCAGTTCCGCCTCGGCGTGGAGAAAGTCTTCGACGCGGGCGCGCAAGTCTTGGTTCGTCATTCAGCGGCCTCCGCTACGGCGCTCATCCTCGAAGACCATTCGGTCCAGAATGAGCGGATGTGCGCCTCATCGTCGTGGGCAGGCGCGTCGCGGCCAAGGCCCTTCGATATGTCGCTCCAAGGCATCTCGCGCATGTTCTGGAAACCGCGCTGGCACATCTCCAGGGCCTCCACGTCGTCAGGCGTGGCGAACCCGCCGGGCCCGAGGAACTCGAGGAAGTTGTGCAGGCGAAAGCGTCGCGCGCGGGCGGACTCGCCCTTCGGCGCCAGCGCCCATGCGTTCACCAGAAGGTAGTCCGGCGACACCGGGTAAAAGGTGCGGATGGTGACCGCCATAATGTCGTTCACCACGAGGTTCGGGAAGATGCCGATGTTCCGGTTGTATTCCGCGATGCGCTTGCTGCGCTCCTCACCCACCCGGGCGGTCAGATCCATGCGGATCTGGTCGACCTCCGCCCGCCCTTCTTCGCCCCACATCGGGATCCACTGAGCGACAGGCCGCCCCCACGGCCCTGTATACTCGATCACGCCGTGGCCATTTCCAAGGTCAACACCATGGCCGGCGAGGCCGACGTCTGTGAGACCGCCATTGGTGTTCTTCAGGTAGTCCATATAGGTCGAATGGGTATTTGCGGCGTGGTATCCGTCGTAACTGTTCTCAACGAGCAACTTCCAGTTGGCGCGGATCGAGTACTCCTGCGTTCCACTCACGACCTCCATGCCTTCGGCGCACTGGTCGCAAACAGCGTCCAAATACGGCTTTGTCTTACCCAGGTAGGTGTCTAATGGCACGATGTTTGGATCGAAGCTTACGAAGAAGAAATCCCGGTACGATTCGAGCCGCGCGACCGGCAACAGGTCGGCGCGACCGGATTCAACGAAACCTTCAGGATAGGATTCGCGTCCTGGCAGATTCCTGTTCTTACCGCCTACGTCGAATATCCAGCCATGGTAGAGGCATTGGAAGGATTTGGTGTTGCCCTGCCGCTCACGGCAGATGGTCGCGCCGCGGTGAGGACAAGAATTCAGAAAGGCTCGAGGCTCACCCGCGCGGTCGCGGCAGAAGATCAACTGTCGTCCGGCGACTTGCCGCGTGATGTAGTCGCCAGGCTTCGACAGCTCCGAACCGTGGCCGAGGTAGAGCCAGGATCGGTCGAACACGAGCGCTTTCTCCTGCTCGAACAGGTCCTGATCGACATACGCCCGTCGCGGCACCCGAAAGGCGCCTTCGCGCACATCAAGCAGCGGTTTCATGATCAGAACCTCCCGGAAGTCCGCCAGCGTGCTGGGCGAC
>JAUYSA010000440.1 GCA_030696545.1 Hyphomonadaceae bacterium | reverse complement strand
CGCCTCCGCCGCCAGGACGGGGCGGACGCGCCAGAGGATCCAGAGGATGATCTGCGACAGCTCGAACATGCGGGCATTACGCGCCCGGTCCGGTGGGGTGGGGACGGAGGATTCTTTATCCCCCAGCTAGTGGCCGTTAGTGGGTTGATCGGGAAGGATTTGCGGTTTTCGGATTCGACGGAAGTTGCATCCGGTGTTGGTGAGCACGCCCTCGTCCTTCGACGGGCGCGCACTTCGTGCGCTGCTCAGGATGAGGGCTATTCGGAGCTGGTGGGTGTGTGCCCCCTCCGTCTCGCCGCGAAGGCGCGGCGATCCACCTCCCCCAGTCCTTCGGACTGAGGGAGGCAAAGAACGGTGGGTTGCCTCCCCATGCGGAGCAGGGGGAGGTGGATCGCTTGCGTAGCAAGCGAGACGGAGGGGGATGGTGAGGTGTGGCTACGGTGGAGAGCGCGCCCTACTCTGCTTTTGCGTCACAACCCGCGACCAGAATGACCGGATTGCAGCGGGTGATTGCGTTGTCCGGCAGGGTGGCGGTGTAGGCGCCTTCGAAGCGGGGGTCGGGCCAGAGATAATCCGTGGAGACGTATTGGGCGCCGGAGGTAAGAGCGGATTCGCGGCGGGTGGTGGTGTTAGTGCGGGCTTCGCGGGTGTCGGCGTCGGCGCGGGTGCGGACGAGGAAGCCCTGCTTCACCAGGGCCTGGATTTCGGCCTGCTGCTTCTCGGGCTCGTTCATCGTGAAGTAGGCGGCTTCGGGCGCATCCGGGAAAGTCGTCATGAAGGCGGCCCTGCCCTGCAGCGAAGGATGGCCTTCGGCGTAGGGCTTGTTGGCTTCGGCGGAGAGATCGATCGTGAAGATGAGCTTGCCGCGCGACGCGCCGAGCTTTGGCCAGCCGGTGGTGGTGACGGCTTCGCGCAACGTGGCGTGCTGGCCGCGAACATCGTCTGGCGTGATGAGTTGATCATCGGAAAAGACGGAGCGGATTTCAGCGTCCATGCGCTCGAACGCATCCTTGCCCCAGGGCAGGACTTTCGCGGCGCCTTCCCACGCGATGCCGGAAGATTTCGGATTGATCATCATCAGGATCGGCGTGTGATCGGGATGGGCGTCTGACCACGCCTTCACCTGTTTCAGGCAGTCGGTGAATAGGAGGCAGCTGGAGCGATAATCAATGTCGGCGACGTGGATGACCTTGATGCCGGGCTGGGCGAGCACGGAGAGATCGTAGTCGGGCGGCGTGACGCCGTTGTCCTGCAACAGCTTGCGCGCAAGCGGCGTGGAATAGAGGCCGCCTTGCGGGTCGTCTGACGGATCGAGTTCGATCTGGCGGGCGCCCTTGTCGAGCTGTTCGGCGAGGGAGCGGTGGGAATAGTCGAGCGTGATGGCGGCGTCTGGACTGCGTTCGCGGATCAGCGCCATTTCGACTTCAGGGATCGCTTCCTTGTAGGAGTTGTGCGTGCCCATCGATTGCAGCTGGTTGATGGCGACGGTGGCGTCGATCCATTTCGTGGCGCAGCCGGGAAGCGCGGCTTCGGCGGCGGAAGCGTTGGGGGCTGTGAGGTTGCAGCTGGCCTCGGCGGTGGGCTTGGGCGCTGCTTCGCTGCAGGCGGCGGCCAATGCGAGGGCAGACAGGCTGATGGCGAGACGCTTCATGGTGGGCTCCCGAATGTGCGCCACAGGCCTAACCCGGGATTCGCGTCAGATGGATGACAGCGTTGACGCGGGGCCGTCAAACGCCGGTGATGGGCGTGGTTTTCACGCTCATGTCGAAGCCGGCGATGATGGGGCGAGCCTTGGTTATGGCGGACTGGACGGAGGGAAGCTGGAGCGAGGCCTTATGGCTGGCTTCAGTGTCCCAGACTTCGGTGATCCAGATGCCGTCGGGGTCGGAGGCATCCTCCGCGACGATGTAGCTGAGGCAGCCGGGCATGGCTTCGGTGCTTTCGCCGAGGATGGCGATGAGGTCTGAGCGCTTGCCGGGGGCGGCGCGCATTTTTCCGATCAGGCCGAACATGTGAATCCTCCGCGTGCGATGGAGAATGTAGGCGTCACTCTCGGGAAAGCGAAGCGCATCCCCTCGACTTGAGAACAGAGATTCTCGGCACAAGGCCGAGAATGACAGAACTACCTTAAGCTGCGGAAGCCGCCTTCGCGGATTGGCTGACCAGTTTGTAGAGGCCGCGGCGATCCTGCGTGGGCTCGAAGGCCTGAGAGGAGCCGACGAGGGTTTCGGCGGCGCCGAGCATGAGGAAGCCGCCGGGGTTCACGGAGCCCGCGACGCGGTCGAGAACGCCGGCCTTGGTGGGGCCGTCGAAGTAGATCAGCACGTTGCGGCAGAAGACGACGTCGAACTTGCCCAGGGTGAAGTTCGGGTCGATCAGGTTGACCTTCTTGAAGGTGACTTGCTGGCGCATGCGCTCGGAGATGCGCCAGTGATCGTCCTGCTGGGTGAAGTAGTGCATCAGCATCTGGATGGGCAGGCCGCGCTGGACTTCGAACTGCGTGAAGAGGCCCTGGCGGGCGCGTTCGAGGCAGCGGTCGGAGATGTCGGTGGCGACGATCTCGACGGGTACGCCCCCGGTGAGGGACGGGTTCTGGTCGAGCATCATGGCGATGGAGTATGGCTCCTGCCCTGTTGAGCAGGCGGCGCACCAGATGCGGATGCGGCTGCCCTTGCGGGCCTGCGAGAGCACCGGGAAGATCGCGTCTTTCAGGTGATCGAACGGGGTCTTGTCGCGGAAGAAGAAGGTTTCGTTGGTGGTCATCACGTCGACGAGCTGGCCGATGAGGCGTTCTTCGCGGCGGGCGCGGACGACGTGGATCAGGTCATCGATCGAGGGGAGGCCTTCCTTGCGGGCGAGCGGCGCGAGGCGGCTTTCGAGCAGGTACATCTTGTCGCCGGTCAGCACGATGCCGGCGCGCTTGCGGAGCAGCTGGGAGACGAATTCGAAATCCTGGCTGTTCACGCAGCTTCTCCACTCATCATGCGCAGCGCGAGCTGGCTTAGTTCTTTGAGAGGCTTCACAGCCTCGGCGTATCCGGCTTGCGCGATAGCGCCGGGCATTCCCCAGACGACGCTGGTGGCTTCGTCCTGCACGATGACGCGGCCGCCGGCTTCGACGATCTTGCCGGCGCCGGCGCGGCCATCGTGGCCCATGCCGGTGAGGACGACGCAGAGCAGGCGCGAGCCGAAGGCGGCTGCGGCGGTCTCGAACAGGGGATCGGCGGCGGGGCGGCAGTAGTTCACGGGGTCGCCCTGATCGAGGTGGATCATGCGGCCGGCGGGGCAGCGGGCGACGCGCATGTGCTTGTCGCCGGGGGCCAGGAGAACTGTGCCGGGCGACAGGGTGTCGCCTTCGCGGGCTTCGCGGCAGTGCTTGCCGATGGCGGCTTCGAGCTTTTCGGCGAAAACGGGGGTGAAGGCGGCGGGCATGTGCTGCACGATCAGGATCGGCGCGTCGATGCGGCGCGCGATGGGGGCGAGGAAAGCGGGCAGCGCGGTGGGGCCGCCGGTGGAGGCTGCGACGAGCAGCGCGGCGGGCGGCGACGTGTGGAGCTGGCGGGGGCGGAGCTTGATGGGGGCGGAGGGCGTGGTGGAGAGGCGCGCCCCTGCCCGTTCGCCGAGGGCCACGATCTTCTCGATGAGTTCGCGGCGATAGCTGTCGACGGAGCCGAAGGCGCTGGCTTGCGGCTTGGCGATGAAGTCTGACGCGCCGAGGGCGAGGGCTTTCACGGTCTGCGTGGCGCCGGCGGCGGTAAGCGTGGAGGCCATGACGATGCGGGCGTCGGGCGCTGCCTTGCGGAGCTGCGGGAGCGCAGAGAGGCCGTCCATGTTCGGCATCTCGATGTCGAGGACGATGACATCGGGGCGGATCGAGGCGGCTTCGGCGACGGCCTGGGCGCCATCAGAGCAGGCTTTCACCAGTTCGATGCGAGGGTCTTCGTCGATCCAGCGGCGCATGAACCCGCGCACGATCGCGCTGTCGTCCACGAGCATGACTCGGACGCGACGGGCGGGTGCAGGTTGGCGGAGCGCTGCGGTCACGACATCCAATCAGACGAGGCCGACTTCCGAGAACTTGCTTTCAATGATCTCGGAGTCGAAGGGCTTCATGATGTATTCGTTGGCGCCAGAGCGCATCGCCTCGGCGATGTGGCTCATGTCGTTCTCCGTGGTGCAGAAGACCACTGTGGGACGATCGCCGCCCGGCTCGCGGCGGAGCGCGCGGAGGAAGTCGATCCCGTTCATGACGGGCATGTTCCAGTCGAGCAGGATCGCGTCCGGCATGACCTTTCGGCAATTCTCAAGCGCCTGCGCGCCATCGGCGGCTTCATCAGCCTCGAAGCGCAGGTCTTCAACGATGCGGCGCGCCACTTTGCGCACCACGCGGCTATCATCCACGATCAGACAGCGTTTCATGCTCGCCCTCTCCAATAGCCGCGATCACGCTGCGGCAGCAGCATCCTCGGCGCCCAAGCCAGCCAGCATCCGGTCAATATCCATGATGACCAGGAGGCGGTCTTCCAGGCGGTAAACGCCGCGAGATACGCCTGACCATGTCGCGTCAAGGTTAACGGGGTTTTGCTCTAGTTCACTTTCTTCGAGCCTGACGACGTCTCCGATCTCGTCGATTATCAGCCCAAAGCTCTCGCCATAGCGCTCCACGCCGATGGCCAGACGCTGGCAAGTCCTTGATTTCGTTGAAGGTGGGAGGCCAAGCCGCGACCTAGCGTCGATCGCTGTAACGATCCGTCCACGAAGATTAAGGACGCCAGCTATTTCTGGCCCCGAAAGGGGCACCGGCGTCATTGCCGCAGGGCGGAAGACGTCGTGGATTTCAGAAACACTGACCCCAAACATTTGGTCGCAGATCCGGAAGGTGACGAATTCGCGGGTGGTCATGCCGCTTCTCCGATGCGAATGGCGCGTTCGATGGCGTCGAGAAGGGCGTGACGGTCGGATTTGGGGACGGCCTCGGTATCGCGGCGGCTGGAGAGCGGCACGATGCGGGCTGAGCTCATATCCGCGAGGGCGTCGGGGGCGGTGATATCTGTGTCGGCGAGCACGACATCGTAGGTGGCGTCGTGCGCGAGACGGCCACGCGCTTCCTGCAGGTCTGAGGCGACGGTGACGTCGTAGCCAGCGGCCGTGACCATCGGCGCGAGCATGTTGCGGAAGAAGGGGTGCGCATCGACGAGCAACACGCGCTTGCGCGGGCGGCGCGTTTCGAGCTGGGCGGCGGCGACGGCCCAGGCGGGGTCGGCTTGGCCGAGATAATAGCCGACATCCATGATCTCGGTTGACCTGCCCTTGAGCACGGCCGTGCCAAGAATGCCGGGCGCCATGTCGTTGAGCTGGATATCGAGGCGGTCCTCGACGATATCGAGAATGGTATCGACAGCGAGGCCGATGACGCTGTCGCCCTGGCTGAACACAAGGACGGGTTGCTTCCCTTCCCTGCGGATTGATCCGCCAGCAGGCGCGAGCGGCATGAGGCGGCCACGGTACTGTACGACATGGCCACGGCTGGTTGTTTCGAAGGTCGAGGCGTCAAGTTCCTCAAGGCGTGTGACGAGCGAGAGCGGGCACGCGCGCGGTTCCGCAGAGCCAGCCGCGAACAGAAGTAGGCTCATGCGTTCGCGTCCGTCTTTTGCGGCGGCGGCGGCAGATGCGGCTGCGGCCTCGTCAGCGGCGCGGCTGATTGCGCGCTCTGCGCCGGCGAGCGATTTCGCAACGCCGTTGGGATCGAGGATCATGATGACCGCGCCGTCGCCGAGAATGGTTGCGCCCGAATACTGGCACATGGCGCCGAGACGCTTGGCGAGAGGCTTCACGACGATTTCTTCGGTGTCGAAGACTTCATCGACAATAAGGCCGAAGCGGGTATCGCCGACCTGCATAACGATGATGCATTCATGATCCGGCTCGCCGGTGTCGTCGATCAGGTTGAGTACGTCGGACAGGGCGACGAGCGGCAGCAGGCGGTCGCGCAGGCGGAGGACGCGCGTTGAGTTGATCTGCTCGATCTTGTGCTCGCAACGTTTGCCGGCGCGGACCAGCTCAAGAACGGAGAGCTGGGGCATGGCGAAGCGGTGTTCGCCGACGCCGACGATCAGCGCGGAAATGATCGCGAGCGTGAGCGGGATCTTGATGA
>JAUYSA010000438.1 GCA_030696545.1 Hyphomonadaceae bacterium | reverse complement strand
CCGATCGTTCGATCTCTTCCGCTGAATCAAGCGCAATCCCGGCGGCGGAGTAGCATTCCGAGAGCCGCTTCTCGAATTCGGCCGCAGGAACGGTATCGACAATCAGCCTCAGTCCAAGCACGCGCCGCACTTCCAGCAACGCGACGGGGTCGGCGCCTTCGCGCAGCACGATCTGTGCTTCTGTATCGCCGCCAGCATCGATCACGCCGGCACGGCGTGCAAAGGCATAGGGCAGGCGATTGCGCGCTGCGGTCATTCCGGCTTCGCCTGCGGGACCGGCGGCATGGCCGGCATTGACTGGATGACGTTCTCCAGGGTTCCAGCCGCGCCGCCATTGGCAAGGCGCTGGGCGGCAACCATGCGATCAAGTTCGGGCTGGGTGATCGAGCGCGCCGCTGCCGGATCGCCGACAATGATCGGGCGGATGAAGATCATCAGGTTTGTCTTGGTCTGTTCCGTCGATGTCGAGGAGAACAGTCCGCCGACCAGCCAGAGATCGCCCAGGAAAGGCACCTTGTCCGTCGTCGTGCGCTCGCTCACGTCTAGCAGACCGCCGAGAACTACGATCTCGCCATTGTCGACGAGAACTGAAGTTTCAATCTCTCGCTTGTTGAACACAAGCTCGCCCGAGGAGGGGCTGAACGGGTCAACGCTTGAGACTTCCTGACGCAGTGAAAGCGTGATTGCGCCATCGGCGTTGATTTGCGGGCGAACCTTCAGCTTGATGCCCACATCCTGGCGCTCGATCGTGCGGAAGGGGTTGTCGTTGTTGCCGCTGAGCACTTCGCCGGTCGTGATCGGTACGTTCTGACCGACGAGGAATTCTGCTTCGCGATTGTTGAGGGTAAGAAGCGACGGTGTTGAGAGCAGGTTGGAGCCGCCATCGCGCTTGATCGCATTGACGATCACGGCGAACAGGCCGTCGCCGCCGAGATCAGAGGCGAAGCCGCCTATGCCGCCAGTGGTGCTGAGCAGCGACTGCGCCGCCGCCTGTTGCATGTCGTCCTTGATGTCGGAGTCATTCCCGAGGCCGCCGGCCGAAAGCGCCGCGCCGAGTGTGAGCAGGCTGGGTGAGGCATTCGAATAATTCGTGGCGAAGAACGGAACATCGCTCTCGCCATTGCCGCCGAGCAGAAGTTGCACGCCGAGATTTTTGGCGGCGCCTTCGCCAATCTCGACGACAATCGCCTGCACCAGAACCTGTTGATCGCGCCGGTCAAGCTGGCGCACGATTGCCTCGACCTCCTGCTGCACGGTGGGATCAGCCCTGACGACGATGGCGTTGGCGCCTTCGAACCGCGCGATTGTCGCGCGCTGAATGGCGCCGTCCGGAATTGCAGCTGTTGCCGGCGCGCCGTTGGCTCCCGCGGCGCCGCCAGGGCTCGCGCGCGGCTGATCAACGATGGTTTGCAGAAGCTCGGTGATCTTTCCAGCGTCGGCGTGCTGGAGGAATATCACGCGCGTATCGCCAGTCGGCCGGGCCTGCTCATCGAGAAGCGAGGCAATCTCCTTGAGCCGCGTCACCGTCTCGGCAGGCCCGCGCATCACCAACGAGTTGGATGCATCGACCGCCGTGAAGGTAGCCGCCGAGAACCCTTTTTCTCCGTCGCCCGCGCTGTTGGTAATGTCGCGAAGGGCAGTCGCCAGAACCGAAGCGCGCGAGTTCTGCAGCGTCAGGATTTCGATCTTGTCGGTGTCCCGGTCCAACTCGCCTACAAGCGTGGTAAGCCTGCGGACATTGTCGGCAAAGTCGGTGATCACGATGGTGTTGCTGCTCTGCGCCGCGTTCACCTTGCCGCCCCGGCCGAGCAAGGGCTGAACAATACCGATCACTGAAGAGGCGCTCTTGCTCTTCAGCCTGATCACCTGCGTTATGAAGCGCTCGTCACCCGCGCCGGATGGCTGCTGGGCTGCTTCTTCGTCTGGCAGGATGCGCCATGTGTTCGCGTTGGCCTGCACCACGACATAGCCGTGCGCCCGCAGCGTCGTGAAGAACACGTCGAGCATCTGGTCTTCTGGCATCGGGCCGCCGCCGGCGATCGATACCGTTCCCTGAACGCTCGGATCGATGATGAAGGTGCGTCCTGTCGCCTTGGATACGTCCTGGATGAAGGCGCGGATATCCGCACTCTGAACGTTAAGCGACTGCGAGCCTTCCTGGGCGACGGCATACCCCGGCGCCAGCAATGTTGCCCCAAACGCAAGGGAAGCGAGCAGCCTGTTGGAGAGCCTCATTGATCCGGTCTCCCAATGCGTGTCGTGCTTGTCTGGCCGTTGCGTTCGTAAACAATCTCGATGGACTTGCCTGCTTGCAGTTGAGCGGCTTGGGCGCTCAAGTCTGCTCCGGAAACATCCGTGCCGTTGATCCTCAGAATAATGTCGCCTGGCCGCAGGCCGGATGCACCAAGCGCTCCGAGATCGGCCTCGGACATCACCTTGAAGCCTTGGCGTCCGCCGGACGCATCAGCTGGTTGAAGCGAGAGCGCGTTGACGAATGACGCCGTTGTAGCACTCGGCGAGGGGGCAGGGCGGGCCTGCGCCATGGAGACGCCCGTGTCGGGGATGTTGGCGAACGCCAGGCGCACGCTGCGGCCGTTTACATCAATCTCGACATGGTCCGCTGCGACGCGAATCAGGCGCGCGCCTGGGGTGATTTCATCGCCGACAGAGAAGGCGGCCTGTGGTGCGCCATTCACTGCAATGATTGCCGCGCCTGCACCATCGAGTCCTGCGCGAGCGCCAAAAAGCACGAAGCCATCGATGCTGGCGACCACGCCGGATGCTGGTGCATCGCCCTGCATTGCACCATCGGGAATGCGCGAAAGTCTTTGCGAGAGTTGCGCCAGTGTGTTGGCCTGTTGCGACTCCGCCGAAGGCGCCGGCATTGGGCCGACTGGTTCAACCGCCGCCCACATTAGCCATGCGAGCGATGCGCCGAGCGCAGAGAAGGCAGCGACTTCGCAGCCCACCGTGATGGCGTCGCGAAGCGATAGCGACGAAAGCTTCCCTGCAATTGCCATCATCCAGGCCCTGACGCTTCTGGCGTTCTAGGAAGATGATCTGCCCCGTGGTGGCGTCACTTTTATGACGGTCACGAAAGCATCGAGAAACTATCGCCTAGAATTTCGTGGACAGATCGACGCTGAAGCTGCGGCCGAGGTCGTACTGATTGACGAGGATCTCGCGACCGAAGGTCTGGCTTTCGAGGAAATCTTCATCCAGCAGATTGCCGGCCTTGAATTTTATCGTGAACGGACGGCCCCAGGTTGCGAAGTCGCGCCGATAGACGAAGTCGAGCATCAGGCCAGGCTCTTGAATGATATCCGGCTGGCCGCCAGGTCCACGGGCTGACGCTCGCTCGCTGGTGTAAGTGAAGAGCAGCGTGCCTTGCGACATTTCATCTTCAAAGCCGAGCTGCAGGCTTGCCACGTGTTCGGACTGACCCTGCAGACGTGATCCGACTACAACGAAATCCGTTGCCCTGACTGTGGAGCCTGTCGGCGTGATGATGAAATCATCCTCGCCAGCTTTCACTTCGGAGTCGGTGTAGGCGTAGCTTGCCTGCACGAGGAAAGAGTAGGGGGCCAGCCAGCCTTCGCTGAACACTTCGTCGAAGATGTACTTTATCTCGGCTTCGGCGCCGGCGATCGTCGCTTCCGGGGCGTTGATGTAGCTCTGCTGGACCGTGGCGCTCTGTTGCACAACGATCGATTCCACAGGGCGTTTGACGTCCTTGTAGAACGCGCCAAGCGTAAAGTACTGCTGCGGCCCAAAGAAGAACTCGTAGCGAGCATCCACGTTGGTGAAACGCGTGTCGCGCAGGTTCGGGTTGCCGAAGAAGATGCGATCGCTGTCCGGATCGAGATAGGTCTGGGGTGCAAGTTCGCGGAACTGCGGACGGCCGATTGTCTGTGACGCGCCAAGCCGAAGCTGCATGTCGTCCAGGAAGTTCCAGGTGATCGTGGCAGCCGGCAGGTAATAGGCTTCTTTCAGCTTGTCCGGGTCTGTCGCTTCGGTTTCGCTGGCGAACAGCGTGCGGATATTTAGCCGCTCAACCGCCCGCTCGGCGCGCACGCCGAACGAGGTGCGGACGTACGGAATTGGCTCCATGTCGACTTTCGCATAGGCGCCGAAAACTTCGAGTGAGGCGTCGTATGCGCCAAATGCGTTTGTCGTCTCGGATAGGAAGAAGCGATCCGGATTAATGTTGAAGTCCGAGAACAGGAAGTCCACGCGAGATTGCTGCGCGGCGAGCGGCAGGGCATCCGCTAGGGCAAAGCGCAGCGTTCGGCTGTCGGACTTGCGCGAGTTGTCGAGGTGGTTGATGCCGCCCGAAACAACCGTATCGCGAACGCCCTGGTTCGGGATTGCATAGCTGACGTCGATGCCGGACGAACCGACTTCGTCCGTCAGGTCGCTGAAATTGGTCTGGTTACGGACTCGCGAGCTGCCATCGTACAGAAGGCGATCTATCGAGTCATCGAACACGTAACGCACTTCCCATTCATATGGGACCTCGCGCGAGGTTTGAGCGAAGGCCGTGCGCCAGGTGATATCCAGGTCGCCGAAATCAAAGGCGCCTGAAAGCTGAGACGAATAAAGCTCCCGCTCGTACCACGCAGTACGCTCCGTGAGGATGTCCACATCCGCCAGATAGTCCCGTCCGAAGCGGCGGTAGGTTTCCTTCGTGGTCTTGTGGATCCAGAGGTTAGTCCACTTTATCTCGTGTTCGCCAAACTGAAGCCCTGCGCCGAGCAAGCCATCCCAGCCGACATTGTTGTCGGTAGAGGTGAAATTGTAATCGTCGGCAAGTATCAGCGCGCCAGCTGTCTCCGACACCTCGCCGCTTTGCTGAACGCCGTCACGGGTCTGCCAGTCGTTCGAATAACCGAGGACGCCAAAAACACCGAAGCGGACGTCGCCGAAATCGAATACATTGCCCGCCGAAATATCAACGGAGCCGTCCGCTGGGATCGAGTCGTTCACTTGCGTCAGGCGCAGCTTGGCGTTCTGCAGGCTTTGTCCCATCGCCTGCAGTTCAGTGGGTGTGTAGTTTGCCGAGCTAATCCGTGTGCCGGCAGCCCATGCGTCATGGATGCGCCCAGGAACGTCGCGAAGGCCGTCGTCGAAGCCGGCGGGGTCAGACTCTGAACCGTCGTGCGTGTAGCCAGTCGCGAGCGTCGTCTCGAGATTGACGCCAAAACCGGCGCTGAGCTCAAGATAGGCTTCGCTCGGGATGCCAATGGTTGAAAGGTCGACTACGCCGCCGCCGAATTCGCCAGGGTAATCCACGGAGTATGATTTTTGAACTGCAACGCCGCCCAGCACACTGCTCGGAAACAGGTCGAGCGGAACGACGCGTTGAAGCGGCTCCGGGCTGGGCAGGGGGGAGCCATTGAGGAGCGCCGATGAATAACGTTCGCCAAGTCCGCGAACATAAACGAAGCGACCGTCGGAGACGCTGAGGCCCGTAACCCGCCCGAGAGCTTCTGCCGCGTTCGAGTCGCCCTGGCGGGTGATATCTTCCATCGAAAGGAAGGAGGCCACCTCGGACGTATCCTGCAGGGGCTCAGGGATGAAGGCGCCCCGCACAATGATAATGTCGCTTCCCTCTTCGGAATCGACGGACTCCGTAGGCGGTTGATCAGATGTATCGGCGGCCGCGCCCTCTTGGGCAAAGGCGTGGGGCGCGATCATCGCCGTGGTGGCGATCAGGAAGGCGCTCAGGGAACGGCGACAGATTTTCATGGGTGGTCCCGAACAAACGTGTCGATGTTGAGGGCGAGCAGGCGGCGAGGCTGGAGGCCCCGCCGCCATTCAGTTAGTCGCCGCTTAGCAGGCTTCTTCGCCGATCAGCGCAGAGCAGGTCCAGCCGCGATACCAGGTGTCGCCCGACTGCACGGCGCCGATGTACGGAGCCGAGACAAACACCGCGTTGTAGAGCGGGTTGGTGGTGGCGTTACCCGTAGTGATCGTGGTGTTAGCCGTAACAGCTGTCTCGTTCGCACCATTCACGAAGGGAACAGCGCCAGTGGCGATAGCCGTCAGCGTGGATGTACCTGCCGACGTGTTGTTGGTTCCGGCGTTGAACGCCGTGGCTGTTTCAGTCTGCTGGTTGCCGTCAGCCGCGAAAGCCGTGGCGCAGCTCATGAACACCGAGTTCCAGGTCGGTGCGGCAGTCGTGGTATCCAAGTCGTCCATGTCGAGGCAGGCGCCCGTGCCGCCGCTACGTGTGGCGACCGAGTTGATGAGCCTGAGACCGTTACCCGAGTTGAGTTCCTGCACGTTGACGGTGCTTGTGCGGCCCACCAGCGTAGCGTTGGCGATACGCGGGATGGTGTTGGCTGGGAACGTAGCCGGCGTGCCGGCAGGTACGCCTTTGGCGTTACGCGACGAGAATTCGAAAACCCGGTCGCCGCCATCTGGACGCTGCACAACCAGCAGGAACTGCGTGCCGCCGCGATAGCCGGAGTCGAGATCGTAGCTGTCGTCGTCGTTGCCGGTAAGGACGATGTGAGAGAGGTTCACAGTGCCGCCGAAGAGTTCAATGCCGTCGTCCGATGAGTTGTGGACTTGCACATGATCCACGACCGTGCCGTTGCCGACGCCGGCCATCGTGATGCCATTGAGTTCCTGGTTCGGGAGCACTTCAAAGCCGGAGTGCTGGACGCGAACGTAGGAAAGACGGCCGCTGTTGTCCGTTTCGGTACGCCCGCCGTAAAGCGCGGCCGTGCCTTCAACCAGAGCTTCGCAAAGCACGCTGGTGTTGACCGAGCCGTTGGCGTTACGCGGCGGTACGTTGCTCGCAGGGGTTGTCGGAGGCGAAACGAGCGGACATCCATCGGTGGCAGGCGAGCGGCCGAGGATCACGAGACCGCCCCATTGACCGATAGAGTTGGTGTTGGTGGAGCCTTCAACGCTCTGACGGCTGGTGAAGACGATCGGGGAGGCAGCCGTTCCGACCGCGTTGATCTGCGAACCACGGTTGACGACGATGTAGTCGAGCGTGCCGGACCCGAAGAGAACAACGCCGGGCTCGATCGAGAGAGAGCCGGCTGTGCGACCGCCGATCGGCGCTGCGGGGTCGAAACCGAGGTCTTCGCCCACATTGACGCGGCCGGAGAACGAATAAACCACGCCATCAGTCTTCGGAACCAACAGGGCGGTCGTGATCAAGCTCGGCAGCTGGCAGTTGCGATAGGAGCCTGCGGCGCCCACGGCAGCGTTGGCGGCGGTCACAAGGCCGACGTTTGTAAAGCCGGTGGGGCAGCTGGCGGCGGGGCCAACTGGAGGCGAAACCGGCGGGCCAACGGGCGGCGAAACCGGGGGTGAAACCGGCGGAGCTGCCGGCGGCGATGGCACGAACACGCCCTCGCCAGGAGACGCCACGCCATCAGAGCCGGAGCACCCTGCTACTGCGGTTGCGGCGAAGCAG
>JAUYSA010000328.1 GCA_030696545.1 Hyphomonadaceae bacterium | reverse complement strand
CGGCGGCGTTGCCGCCTCGATCACCAGCGCTTTGCCGGTCGGAACGACGTCCATGACGTGAGCATGAGGCTCGATGACGCCGCCGACAGTGAAAGCCGTCAGCGCAACAACATTGCCCGAGGCAGGCGCGCGCAGGCGCGTGCGGCCAAGCTGGGCCACAATGCCCTGATAGCGTGGCGCAATATCGGAAAGGTTCGTGTCGACCTCTCGCAGCTCGCCGGCGCGATCGACACGGATATCCGCAGACAGAGATACGATCTCACCCTGCGCTTCGCCGATAGCCGCCAACGTGCCGGAGGCTTCAGAATCGATCCGGCCAACCTCCCCTTTCAGTCTGGCTTGCTCGCGCTCCAGCTCCCGGAGGCGGCCAACGGTGGCAAGGCCCTTCGCCTGGAGCGGCGCCAGTCTGGCGATCTCGTCTGACAGAGATTGAACCTGCTCCTGCAGCGCCTGTTTCTCACGCTCGAGGCCCGGCAAGCGGGCGTTTAGCTGTTCAACCTTGTGACGCAGGATAACGGCACGTGCGGATTTCGAAGCAACCCGGGCGGACAATTCCTGCCGCTGGCGGGCCAGAATGGTTTGGGCCACAGCCTGATCGTCCAGGTCAAGCGAAGCCCAGCGGGCGGGCGGCGTCACGGTGATGGAGCCGGAATCCTCGGCCAGCAGCCGCGCTCTTTGCGCTTCCAGTTCGATTAACCGGCCACCCAACGCGCGCTCCTGGCTGCGGAGTTCGGTGTCATCAAGTTCGAGAACGATGTCGCCCTCCTGGACAGTTGCGCCCTCGGTCACATGGATTGCGCGCACAATGCCGCCATCGAGATGTTGCACGGCCTGCCTATGGCCAGCGACGATGATGGACCCGTTCGCGACGACAGCCGCGTCAAGTGGCGTTATTGCAGCCCAGCCGAGAAAGCCGACAAAAAAGAGGCTCGCGACAGCAGCTCCGCGTGTGGCTTCGGGCCATGGGCTGTCGAGGCTGTCATCCGCCCGCCAGAAGCGGCGCATCAGTGCGGTCATGTTCTCGCTCATCTGATTAACCAGCTCCGCCAACAGCGCGCCGCGCATCCACCGGACGGATTGAAGCGGCCTTGAGTTCTGCCAGAACCTCGTCACGCGGTCCGAACTTGTCGACCTGTCCGTCGCGCAGGACCAGCAGCTTGTCGGCCACTCCCAGAACACCAGAACGGTGCGTCATGATGATAACGCACGCGCCGCGCGCCTTGGCCATCCGGAGCGTAGCAACCAGGGAAGCGTCGCCTTCTGAATCGAGGTGGGCGTTGGGTTCGTCAAGAATGATCACGGCAGGATTGCGGAACAGCGCGCGCGCCAGCGCCACACGCTGTGCCTGACCGGCCGAAACCCCCTCGCCCCGAAGGCCAAGCATTGAATTGTAGCCTTGCGGGAAGCGCTGGATCATCTCGTGCGCACCCGCAATCTGCGCGGCAGGCACCACGTCCTTGCCCGCTTCGGGATCGGCGCTGAACCGTGAGATGTTCTCGCCAATGGTTCCAGCAAAGAGGACTGAGTCCTGCGGAAGATATCCGACATGGGCGCCGAGACTGTCGGCATCCCAATCCACGATATTGGAGCCGTCGATCCGTACTGTTCCGGCATCCGCAATCTGGGCGCCGACCAGTGCGCGTGCTAGCGTTGATTTACCGGATCCAGATGGACCAATCACTCCAAGTATCTCGCCGCCGGAAACCGAAAAGCTGATGTCCGCCAGCAGGAGACGGTCCTGCCCTGGCGCACGTATGGTGATGCGCTCTGCCGAAAGGCTGCTTCTGGGGGCCGGCAAGGCCTGACGCGGTGTCTCCTCGGCAGCGCTATCGAGAACACCGATGATCGCCGCTTTGGCCGAACGGGCAAGGCTGATCTGCCGCCAGCTTCCGACGATCTGTTCGATGGGCGCAAGTGCCCGTCCCGTCAGAATGGAGGCAGCGATCAGGGCGCCGCCGGAAATTTCCTCGCGAACGGCGAGATAGGCGCCGACGCCGAGGCTTGCTGACTGAAGAACCATACGAAGAAGCCGTATAAGGCCGGCATAACGTCCCGCCACAAAACTGTTTCGCGCTTCGGACTCGTTCATCCGGCTGCGCTCCTTGATCAGGCGAGACGACATTGCGCCTCTCATTCCTAGCGCACGGATCGTGCCCTTGCTCACATGGTTGAGTTCCGCTGCAGCATAGGCAGCGGGGGATTTCGCAGCAGCCTCTGCCGTGTGCTTGCGGGTGGCCCGCTCGCCGAGCAAAGCGAGTCCGATAAGAAGCATCGCGCCACCCAGGATCAACGACCCCAGCAGAGGGTGAAAGCCGAAAGCGACGATGACGAACAGCGGCGCAAACGGCAGGTCCATCATGCCTGTCGTGCCAGGGCCCTGCATATACTGGCGGTAGGTATCGAATTCACGGAGGATCTGGGCGTTGCGCGCGTCTGCGCCGCCCCTGCTCTCGAAGCCGGCGCGCACAAGCTTCGGTCCCAGCACTTGATCGAGACGCAAAGCAGCGCGGGCCAGCAGCCGCTGACGGCTACCCTCAAGGTACGAGTGAGTGATCAACGCGAACGCGACGATCGCGCTGAGAAAGACCAGTGTGAAAAGACCGCGAGACGTCAGGACGCGGTCATAGACCTGCATCATGTAAATCGAAGGCGACAGGTACAGGATCGCGATCAGGGCCGAGAAAATGCGCGCCGTCCTGAAGTGTGGGTCGCACACCTTGAGGGCGTCATGGAATGCCTTCTCGCCGCGTGATGCGCGATCTGAGCCGCTTTCCCAACCAAATCGACGTGCCAGGTCCAACTGCGTTTCCTTCCGGTGTTCCGCTCGAATTCGAGGTCGACCGCGATCGTCAGACGGGTGAAGTTCTAGACGAATTCAACCGAATGATCCGGTGGCAATGCAACCTTGATGCCGAAGGACGGGGAATTCAGACGCTGCAATTCGCGTGCTGCGCGATTTGGTGAACTAACTATCAAAAACTTTTTCTATCAGAAAGAACACTAGCCGAGATGGAGAGCATCTTAAGCGGCGTTCATTGAATTCAACTGCTCTAAATGATGACAAATCGCTGAATGTGCGGTCCAGTGGGCGTCGAAAAACGCGCTATGCAGCTTATCCACGCGTCCACAACCTTGCGATTGCGCGACATTGATCAAGAATATCGGCGTATCAACCAGCGCAACCAGAGCCGCACTTTCTTAAGGGTGCTGATACTCTGGTTTTCACTTACCTCGCGCTCGAACGACGTGTCGCGAAGAGCTCTCCAGTACAGCCAAGCCCATGGGTGATAGCCCGTGTTAAGCCAAGGCTTTTCCGGCCCCGTGAAATGAACAATTTTGGGTGCCCGACCGTTAAGGCGACGATCTTCCTGAACCTCAAGGATCAGAACATCGATCGCCAAATGGCGCCCAACGTTCCAGACAAGATCAACCGCGCGCCATCGGTTCCAGAGCGCCCAATTGAGCGCGTCCTGATCCGCGAATGCAGGATTGTTTGCGAGGACGAAGGCAACAGCCTTAGAAAACAGTCGTTCCTCGCGAACCTGTTTGAGATCAATCAGCAATACGCCAGCATTAAAGTAACCAAGAGTGGGCGATGGCAGGGCCCATTGATGGGCGAAATCAGCCGGCTTTATGAAATGATCGTGGACGCCCGCGACAACGGCGCCAGCCATATCCACAGCCCATAAATCACGAAGATCTCCGGTTACAACGAGGTCTGCATCAAGATAAATAACCCGATCGCAATCCGCAGGCGCCACGCGTTCAAGCGCAAGCCGTAGGAAGGTTGCGCGGTTGATATGCGCAACAGAGCCTTTGACTTTGAGTTCGGGCAGATGTTCTGACCCTACTTCTATCCAGTCAAACTCCGCACCCGGCGCTGAGGATTCGAGCTGCGCCTGGCGGTCTTTCGATACGCCAGTATTCAGAAGCAAAAAGCGGAATGCTGCCGGGTCGCTGGCCCGCGCTATTGACGCAATCACCGCCGCAGCGTGTGGCACATATCCGTCATCGAACCCAAGTGCGACGACAACCTTGGACGATGAACGGGAGCGTACGGAAGACAACATCAGATCCTCTTCTAACCCACTTGAAAGCAATCCACGCGCCAAGATGGCCATAGAGCGGCATTCAAGCTGTCGCGTGGTGAATCAAGATGAATCGCCGCAGGACACCCCGAACCTAAATCGAAATCCACATTGCAATTAATCTCAGGCATGGGCGACGTGTAGCGGCTCCCCGTCGCCCAGAGGTGTAGGGCGCGGTCGCATGCCATCCCACCGACCTAGATTATGCTTGAAGCTTCAGCCTTGGCCTGTATTGATCCGCCCTGCGACAGGTTCCTCGAAAGAGGATTCAAAGGGAACCGGGTTAATGCCCGGGCTGCCCCCGCAACTGTAAGCGGCGAGCCGCGCACCATCAGCCACTGGGACGTCCCCCTCGGGACTACCGGGAAGGCGGTGCGCCAAGCGATGACCCGCGAGCCAGGAGACCTGCCTGTTGCAGTCGTCTTTCGACGGTCCGGGGATGGGCCGCTCGAACGGAGTATTCCGGTTGGCGACGTCCTTGGACCGTGCTTCGGCGCGGCGGCGACGCCGTATCGATGGACGGTCTCCAACATTGTGGAGACGTCATATGAGACTGCATTCAAGAACTTCATGGATCGCGCTGGCGGCTTGCGCCGCCTTTGCTCCTTCCGCCATCGCCCAGACAGATGGCAGCAATCGCGACATCGTGGTCATCACTGGCTCTGCAACGCCAGTCGAATACGAAAAGCTGGGGCAGACGCTGACCGTGATCAACGGCGAACTTATCGAGGATCAAGGCTACACATATATCGCCGATGTACTGCGGCAGGTACCGGGCGTGGCGGTAAGCCAGTCAGGCGGAGCCGGTGCGCTGACACAGGTTCGCACGCGGGGCTCAGAGGGGAACCACACGCTGGCGCTGATCGACGGCATTGACGTCTCGAGCCCGGATACCGGCGAGACAGATTTCTCCATCCTGCTGTCGGGAGACCTTGAGCGTGTTGAGGTGCTGCGCGGCCCGCAATCCGGGCTTTACGGATCGAACGCGCTTGCGGGTGTAGTGAACCTGATCTCTCGACGCGACGTCGATGGCCATTATGTGGGCATCGGCGCGGAAGGCGGATCGTTCAATACCTTCCAGCTGCAGGGCAATGCCGGCTTTGGCAATGGTGATGATTACGCCTCGATCGGCTTCCATGCCGTGAGAAGCGACGGCTACGACATATCGCCAGACACAACGGCTCAAGGCGTCCCGGCTGTTGGTATGGGCGGCAAGGCTGGAGACAATGAGGGCAACAGCGTTGCGACGGTTTATCTGCGCGGCGGCAAGGCCATCTCTGACATCTTCCGCGTCGACGGCATCGTTCGCTATGTCAAGAAAGATACGGATCTCGACGGTCAGGCCTACAACGATCCCATTCCCGGCCAGACGTATGACGATGCCACCACATCCCGCCAGAAACAGCTGCTGGCTGGAGCATCAGCGACGCTCAGCCTCATGGATGGAAAGTGGGAAACCATCGGATCCGCATCCTTCATCGACGAAGAGCGTCGGTCTTTCTTCACCAATTTTCCCTTCCTGCTGCCCGGACAGGTTCCGACAGCAGATGATCTGGATGATCCCGCCGCGCCCAGCGGCGCCGATGCATCGCGCACAAAATTCACCCTGCAATCGACTTATGAATTCGGCGCGCCGGGCCTACTCAGCTACGTGACAGGCTTCCTGGAAAGCAAGAAGGAGACCTACGACGACCCGTTCACAGCCCGCGACGAGTCGCGCGAACTGATCGGTATCGGTGCTCAGTATCGCGGCGAGTTTGCTGATCAGCTCTACGTTTTTGCTACTGTTCGCCACGACGACAACGACGCTTTTGACGATGCGGACACCTACAGCGTTGCTGGCTCGTGGGTCATTCCGGGAACAGGAACGCGACCGCACGCCAGCTACGGTACGGGCATCACCAACCCGACATTCTTCGAACAGTTCGGTTTCAGCCCAGCGAGCTACCAGGGCAATCCGGATCTGGTGCCAGAAGAATCGGAAGGCTGGGACGTCGGCGTCGAGCAAACGCTGTTCGACGGCAAAGCTGTGATCGACCTTACCTACTTCAAGGCAGACCTGCAGAACGAGATCTACACCGCCTACGGCCCGGCGCCG
>JAUYSA010000230.1 GCA_030696545.1 Hyphomonadaceae bacterium | reverse complement strand
ACCCACGGCGTCGCGTGCGAGACGCCTCGCCAAGATGGAATGAGGAGCGCCGCGAAGAACGCCGGCATGAGTAGATCGACGCCATAGGCGCGTGGATCGGCGATGCGCTCGGCGAGCAGATAGCCTGGCACGGCCGCCAGGACCCACATGCAGTAGGATAGAATTTGGCCGCCAAGATAGAACGAGGCGTCCGCTCCACCGCGCTCACGATAGCGCATGGCCAATAACCACCCTCCATCTGTGTTGATTGCCAGTGGTGGATAGATTTGCCAAGCCGGTAGTGGCCCGAGCCATGGGCGAAGCGAAGCGCCCATGAGGAAGAATCTGACATTAACTGTCGCAGTGACCAATACGAGTGCTGCGATTGTCGAAGGTGTCAGCATCTCCGGCCAAGATTGCACGGCGACAAATTGCGACATGCCTGCATAAACGAAGCTGGTCATCGTCAATGCTTCGGCTAGGAAAAATTCCTTTTGTGCAGCGAGTGCGCCGAACGCCATCCCGAATACGAACTGGCCTGGCAGGAGCGGCAGCATGGCGCGCGCGCCGAGCAGCAAGCCTGCCCAAGACCAATACGGCGGCGCCAGCCCGTCGGTAGGCATTGGCGCGTTTCGAGTTCCGGACACCTCACTGTCGGGCCGGGGGGCTGGATCACTGGTCATGTATCGCTGCTTGCAGCGCGCTGCGGCACATAGTCAACGCGACAAACGGAAAGGATGGCGTGTCGGAAGCCATTTGAGCCCAATGGGTACCGACCGCGCGGTCTCGCCCGGCTAAAACGTACCTCTTACCGGCGGGTGCAATTGAGCCGACAACGCCTTCGCGTTTACTTTGACAGTGACCCTGTCATCAGTGCTGGTCCTGCGAATGGCGATCATTCGAGCTTGCCAAGGGCTGATGGCGAGTAGGGCAGGAGTTCATCTTCGGCGCCGGCCCTGACCTTGACAGGCCAATATGGGTCGACAATGAGCGCGCGCCCCACCGCCACCAAGTCGAAGTCGCCGCGCTCCAGCAGCGTCAGCAACTGAAGCAGATTGTGTTCCGTTTCGCTCGCGACGCCATGGTGACTGGAGATGTGGTCCTGCTTCAAGGTCACGGAGCCGACGGTGATGGTGGGCTTGCCGCTCAGTTTCTTGACCCAGCCGGCTAGGTTCAGGTCGGTGCCGAATTCGCCCTCCCAGAACCGCCGCTGCGAACAGTGGAACATGTCGACGCCCGCCGCGACGAGAGGCTCTAACCACGCCTCCAGCGCCTGCGGCGTGTCGGCGACCTTGGCGGCGTAGTCCTGCTGCTTCCACTGGGACATGCGCAGTACGATCGGAAAGTCGGGGCTTGTGCGGGCCCGGATGTTGCGGACCACGTCCGCTGCAAGGCGGGTACGGGCAGTGATCTCGCCGCCGTACGCGTCGTCGCGCAGGTTCGTCACGTGCCAGAAGAACTGATCAAAGAAATAGCCGTGCGCGGCATGCAACTCGACCCCGTCGAAGCCCATGCGGTGGGCGGACTCCGCGGCGACGACGTAGGCCTCCGCGACCTCCTCGAGCTCCGCGATTGTCGAGGGCGCCTCCTGGGCGACGACGGCCCTGCCCATGGCGCCGATCATGCCTGAGGGTCCGACGCGTCTTCCGCTGACGGTCGTGGCGCTGCCGCGGTCGATCTGCCCCACGTGCCATAGCTGAGGCATGATCTTGCCGCCGGCGGCATGTACCTCTTCGACGACGTGGCTCCAGCCGGCGAGCGCGTCCTCGCCGTAGAACCGTGGCGCATTGGCTATGTTGGATGCGCTGGGGTGGGGAACCCACGTGCCCTCGGTGACGATCAGCCCGACGCCGCCCTCGGCGCGTCGCCGGTAATAGGCGGCCACTTCCGGACCCGGAACGCCGCCCGGAGACTTCGACCGCGTCATTGGCGCCATGACGATACGGTTCGCGAGAGTGAGGCCACGCATCGCGAACGGCCGGAAAAGCGCCTCGACCTTGTCCGCCAACTCGGCTCTGTCGCTCTGCGTCGTCACTGGAATTCCTCCGTCAATAATGCACCGTAGCCCGACCAGCGTGTCGTCGGTCCAACTCATGGGACGCGGTGAGTCGACATTTGCGAGTGTGCGTCAAGCTAATATGGCTTGGGGTGGTGCTGTCAGGCCAACGGTCAGGCCATGAGGGACCGCCACTCTCCCGGCTGGTGAGGTGGCAGGTGGCGTTCCTGACCGAAATGGTTGTGGACGGGGCCTACGGCCAGCCTGCCTAGCCGCCAATAGTTCGGGCTGACAGAGCCGGCCAGCCCGTTGGTGGCCAAGGTGGGTAAATCCAATCCCGACCGAAGCGCCTCACCGACAAGCCGTTGGGAAGCTTTCCGTCAGTCTAGAAGAAGAATGCGCGAGTGCTCCGCCGCAGGGAGTTTGGATGGGATCCCTACGGCAGACGCGTCGCGAATCCACTAGTTGCTTAGGTGTTTGTCGAGAAAACTGGCGAAGTCCTTGGTGAACTCTTCTGCTTCGGGGACCCCGGGGACCAATGTGGCCCCATGCCATAGACCGTCGAAGATATTCAGATCAACTTCGACGCCGGAATTTCGCAGCCGGCGATGCAGAAGAACCGCCATACTCAGGCACATATCACGCGTGCCAGCCATGATATAAGTTGGCGGATAGCCTTTAGGGATTGGCTTATCCAATAGCGTCGTGCGGTCCGGGGGACCAAGCCGCAGGAATCCGGAAAAGGCAGCTGTCGACAAGAATGTGTCAAGTCCAGCCAGCGTAAAAAGAGTGTCGCCAGAATTACCATAGTCGCTGCGGCCGTCAGCAGGAGTGATCAATCCCAAAGCCCCTGGCAGTGGAAGTCCACGGGCCTCCAGCCATACCGGGAGATGCGATGCAAGCTGGCCTCCGCCGGATAATCCAAAAGCACCAATCTGCGAGGGGCTATGGGTTTTCAACAGCTCACGGTAGACGCCGGTAATGTCGGCCTGCGTTACTGGCGAACTTCCAAAACCATCCGGTGCGGTCTCGAACGACGTTCTATAGTAGACCGACACCACTTTCATTTGGCCGAAATGCGCAAGCATGATGGCTTGGTTGTCCTGCTGGAATTGCAGTATCACGCGATTACGATTGCGCGGGGCGAGGCCCCCCTGGGAGTGAAAATGGCGACCTTCACGCCAGCGAGTTCGGTGTCCTCGACGTTCACGGGATAAGCATCAAGAGCGTCTTTTCTTTTGGCGACGCTCATGGCGTGAGTAACCTCAGCCGGGCTGGGGTTTGCTTTCATTGGCGCATAGAGTTCTGAAGGATTGGCTAGCAGTCTATTTTGCTCTGCAATCGCTACCCTCATTTGTGCTATGTACGCTCGCTTTAGCTGCGCGCTTCCACGGATCGGCGGCGGCACATCTCTGGCGCCGATATGCAAGGTCCCGTCCTCATCAATGTGGATGATTGGGGGGGCGGGGCCCCTCGGCGGGGTCGGAACGGCGTTTTGGCTCTCAGCCGCCGTCGCAACAGCCATTAAGGCGGCCGCAGAGGCCAAAGCTAGTTTCCTCGTTTGCCTCATTTTTCTCTCCTGTTTGTAGGCGAACCTTTGTCGCAGGTCAGTATCCGCGGCTGGAGGAGGCGTCGGTTCCTTATCGCGAAGGGCCGGAACTCAGACGCTCTAGTGCGCGCGCGCGTACACCATGGGCGCCTCGCCCCAGATGGCGTCGCCAGACCTGAAATCGTGCTCGGCTCGCCCGCGCCGATCACTCGGGCGGCGGCCGCACTCGGTTTGCCACGCGTGAATGCCCCGCATCTCTGGAAGTCGATCTTGCACGGTCGCACCCTTCTTGCCGATCGGCCTCTGCAGCGGTTCATCGCGGAAGGCTCGGCCTCAGCTTCCTCGACGACGATCCCGCCTCGATCGTCTTTGTATCGATCCGCTGCCTCTCCCTCCGATCTCGGTCGGCGCCGACCAAGACACTTTAAGTTTCAAATACCCGACTCGATTTGGTCGGACTGTCAAGGCTTCGCGAGCGCAGTGGGGGTGATGAGTAGGCTCCGTGCGGTCTTGTCTCTCGGCTTGTTGAGGGCCGTTTCTAATTGAAGTGGCTGGGGGCGGCGCCATGCGCTGAGGCGAATTTCTGTAGTGTCTTCATCCTCCGGAACCTGCGCATCGCCCGCTCTCATCGTCGGGACGACTGGTGGGAGTTCTCAGCCCGGCGGCGGTGTAGGAACGCAGCCCCGTGCGTGACGACGGCGCGGGGCTCGCCGTGGCGCTTCATAGCTCGCTTGATGAAGTTCAGAGCGAGAGCATTGTCGCGGGAGTTGGGGCTTGCGGAGCCGGCTACCTCGTTAGACTGCCGCCGCGGGACTAGGTCCCGCTGCCTCGAACACTTCAAGGCCCTGCGGCCGCGGCAGCGAGTCGTCCCCATCCAGCCAGGCCAGCAGATAGGCGACGGCGACGACCATGTCAGGCGCGCTATAGGGCTTGGGCATCGAGCCGATCGCCACGGTCTGGGCGGTCCGTGCGCGGCTCACCTGTCCGCTGATGAACAGCACCGGGACGCCCAGCGCCTTCAGGTGCTCGGCCAACTCGATCCCGTCGTCCCGGCCCGCCAAGCGGATGTTGACCAGCGCTAGCGCGGGCCGACTTTCCTGCGCCACCCTAACCGCGTCCTGGTGGCGCTCGGTTAGGTCCAGCACCTGATAGCCGGCGTCCTCGAGCACGTCTCTGAGCGTCATCGCTACGAGGACTTCGTCCTCGACGATCATCAGGGTCTTGCCGGATTTGGGAGCGTCGAGCGGATCCATTTTGTCTTTCGGAACTACGAGGCCTCGCGGCTCCGCCAGGGGGGACGCGCCGCGGGGTCGGCCGCGCCTGTCGTTGCGTTGACGACCAGGGCAAGTTGGGTGTGCACGACATTGACCGTGGTGCCCGCGTGTGTGGATTCAATCTCCACGCTGGCCCTGAGTTGCTTGGCCAGAGACTCCACGATGCTGGTGCCGAGGCCTGCGGACGTTGGAGCCAGATCGCTCGGCATGCCGACGCCGTCGTCACGCACGCTGAGGATCCAGTTGGGGCCATGGCCCTCGTAACCCACCGTCACTCGTCCGCGCCGTCGATCGGGGAACGCATGCTTCAGCGCATTGATCACCAGCTCGGTCACGATCAATCCAAGGCTAAGCGACACCCTGGCGGGCACGATGTCGTGCCCATCGGACACGGTCAGCGTAATCTGCTTCGGGTCGGCGATCATCGATGCGCCGATGCTGGCGCAGAGACTGCGCAAGTAGGCGTGCAGGCGCACCTCCTCGTCGCCGGGGGGCGACGCCGAAAGCAAGCGTTCGAGCCCGGCGACCGACATCACGCGGTGGTGTGCATCGCTCAGGTGAGCGCGGCTTTCCTCCGACTGTGTGTTCCTTGCGGTTTGCAGCAGCACGCTGGCGATGATCTGCAGGCTGTTGGCCACGCGATGACGAATTTCCTTCAGCAGGACGCTGTGCTTGGCGAGCGCCTCGTCCTTGAGCCGGGCGTCGGCCCTGGCCTCAGTGACATCCGACACGGCCACAAGAACTCGAATGTTTTCGAGGTCGAGATAGTCGAGCCTGCGCGCCTGGATCAGTACGTTTCGCAAATCTTGGTCAGGACGCACGACGTCCATCTCGTAGGCGTCCACCTCGCCCGCTCCAGCCGAAGTGGCCTGTAGAAGGGCGCGCAACTGAGGTCTGTCCCATTCGCCCTGGCCCAGGGAGAACACATCCGTTCCGGCCACGGAGAGAGGATCAAGCTGGAAAGTGACGCAGAACGAAGCACTCACGGCCAAGACGGTCAGTTGTCCATCCAGCAGCAATAGAGGCGTAGGGGATGCGGCCATCACAGCCATGGTCAGGCTGAGTGCTGAATCGTTCGATTGCGGTGGCGATGGCGCGGCCACTGGCCTGCCGTTCTGAAAACCGGAGGCTCGCGAAGCGAAAGCCGAATGCCGGGCGGGACCAGGTGCAACCTGCGCTTACGCGCGCGGCGCTGCAACTGGTGAGTGTACAAGCCCTAGTGTGCGCATCCGTTGCATCAACTTCGACATTATTATCGTGGGCAATCCCGAGATCGCCGACCGCCAGGCCGTGCAGAGCCCACGAGCGGCCTCGTTAGGCGAAGCGCGAGGGCCCAATCGGCCGCAATTTTATCGCATCCAGCGAGGTTGGCTGTCGCCAGACTGTGTGGAGAGATAGACAAGTAGGGCGATGAGCGCGCACACCGCAACGACCATCGCGATCCCGATGTAACCCTCGAATTTCTCTGCGAGATGTCGAGGCTTGTGGTGATGCGCTTCGGGTTCGTGTGGACTCTCGTGCTTCAATTCTTGCTGCATATCGATCCTCCCGCGGGTGCAGGATGCGACGTCTTCAAATGGACTCGCAAATTCGGGTCGGCGGCATTCGCTGACCCAACTATGCTCGTCGCTGGCCTACACCGCTCATGAACCGTGCGCTCCCAGCGAACGCGGGTCAACTCGGGAGCGCATCAAGGACGGAACGCCCAGAGCGGTCTCCATCGCCAAAGGCGGTCTTGGTCCTGAGAACACCACTTCCGCTAGGCTCGCTAGAACGCGCTCTCGCCGGTGATGGCGCGGCCCAGGATGAGCGCATGCACGTCGTGCGCGCCCTCGTAGGTGTTGACCGTCTCCAGGTTCGCCGCGTGACGCATCACGTGATACTCGCCGGAGATGCCGTTGCCGCCGTGCATGTCGCGCGCGACGCGGGCGATATCCAGCGCTTTGCCGCAGTTGTTGCGCTTCATCATCGAGATGGCTTCCGGGACCCAGGCGCCCGCGTCGATCAACCGGCCTAGCGCCAGGGCGCCTTCAAAGCCCAGCGCGATCTCGGTCTCCATCTCGGCCAGCTTTTTCTGCACCAGCTGGCGCGAAGCCAGGGTGCGGCCGAACAGGCTGCGGCTGGAGACGTAGTCGCGTGAGGCGTGGAAGCAGAACTCGGCCGCGCCCATGGAGCCCCAGGCGATGCCGTATCGGGCCTTGTTCAGGCACGAGAACGGACCGCGCATGCCCTCGACGCCCGGCAGCATGTGGTCCTGGGGCACGAAGACGTCCGTTAGCGAGATTTCGCCCGTGACTGAAGCGCGGAGCGACAGCTTGCCCTCGATCTTCGGGGTCTCAAGGCCCTTCGAGCCGCGTTCCACCAGGAAGCCGCGGATCTTGCCGTCCAGCTTGGCCCAGACCAGGCACACGTCGCTGACGGGAGAGTTGGTGATCCACATCTTGGCGCCGTTCAGCACGTAGCCGCCGTCCACCGTCTTTGCATTCGTCCGCATTGAGGTCGGGTCGGAGCCGCCGTCGGGCTCTGTCAGGCCGAAGCAGCCGATGATCCGGCCGGCCGCCATGCCGGGCAGGAACTTGCGCCTCTGCGCCTCCGAGCCGAAGGCGTAGATCGGGTACATGACCAGCGAGCTCTGCACGCTCATCGCCGAGCGGTAGCCGCTGTCGACCGCCTCGATCTCTCGGGCGATCAGGCCGTAGGCCACGTGGTTCACGCCGGCGCAGCCGTACTCCTCCGGCAGCGTCGGGCCGAGGAAGCCCAGTTCGCCCATCTCGGTCATGATCTCGCGATCGAACCGCTCCTCGGCATAGGCCGAGACCACGCGGGGCAGGAGCTTCTCGCGGGCGTACTGGCGCGCCGCTTCCCAGATCATCCGCTCCTCATCCGACAAACGCGAGGCGAGGTCGAGCGGGTCGTCCCAGCGGAACGTCTTCTGGGGCGCGGTGTGAAGCGGCATGGGTAACTCCTCAGGCCGAGGGCGGGTCAGCTGCTGCGCGCGGTTGGCCCGAATTTCCGGACGCTAAAGCTGCTATGGGCCTCAGCTTGGCTGCTTCAGTCCAGAGCGTTGAAGCTTGCCTGTCGCAGTCTTGGGCAAAGCGTCGCGGAATTCGATCGAGCGTGGATATTTGTAGGGTGCGAGTACGTCCTTGACGTGATCTTGCAGGGACCGGGCCAGCTCGGGTGACGGGTCATGGCCCGCCGCCAGCACCACGAAGGCCTTTACGATGTTCCCCCGCTGGGCGTCGCGCCAACCCACCACGCCGCATTCTAAAACGGCCGGGTGCTGCAGCAGCGCCGCCTCGACTTCCGGGCCAGCGATGTTGTAACCCGACGAGACAATCATGTCGTCAGCGCGGGCGACAAACCAATAATAGCCGTCTTCATCTCGGCGAAATACATCTCCTGTGACGTTCCAACCGTTGATCACGTAGGCGGTCTGCCGAGCGTCGTCCAAGTAGCGGCAGCCGGTCGGTCCTCGTACCGCCAGACGCCCGGTCGAAGGCCCATCCAGGCAATTTCCCGCATCATCCAGAAGGCAGGCCGTGTAGCCGGGGACGGGCTTTCCGACTGCTCCAGGGCGGATGTCTTCGCCAGCGGCGGAGATGAAGATGTGGATCATCTCTGTCGCCCCGATGCCGTCTACAATCCTGATGCCGGTGGCGTCAAACCAAGCGTTGGACACATGTAGAGGCAGTTGTTCGCCGGCCGCGACACAGACTCGCAGACTGGACAGGTCATCGCCAAAGGGGGCCGCCATCAGGGCGCGGTAGGCGGTAGGCGACGTGAACAGATGCGTGGCGCGGGAAGCTGCGACGGTCTCTCCCACGCCGGCGGGGCTTGAGAGCTCGGGAAGCGCCACTGCGCAGCGGAAGTAGAGCGGAAACGCCAACAGGGCCCCAAGCCCGAACGTAAAAGCAATTGGCGGGGTCCCCGTAAACACCGCGTCCGGCCCGGCGTCCAGCATATGGGCCGCGAAGGTGTCGCACATCGCCATCACGTCACGGTGGAAGTGGGCCGCTGCTTTAGGCTCTCCCGTCGTGCCGGAGGTGAAGGCGATGAGGCAGACATCGTCCTGCCGCGTCTCGACGGCCTCGAAGGACGTCGGCTTGCCCGCGCTCAGGCGATCAAGGAACCCGTCCTTTGGGCCGAAAGGCGCCAGACGCTTCAGGGTGGAGCTTCCCACGAGAGGCACGAGCTCATCGCAAAGGCCGCCCTCGCAGAGCGCAATCTCTATCTGGACTTTCTCGGCGATCTGCCGGAGCTCGACGGTGCGAAGCAAGGGCATGGTCGTCACCGCGATCGCCCCGACCTTCACCACCGCGAGCCAGCAGGCGAAGAGTTCCGGGGTGTTCGCGCCGCGCAGCAACACGCGCGTACCGGGCCTGACCGCTAGGTTGTCGACCAGCGTGTGGGCGTACCGATTGGTCGTCTCGGCCAGCCGCCGGTAGGTCCAGACGCGTGGACCCTGGATGATGGCGATGCGATCCGGCGCCTCGCGGGCGACCTCGTCGAGCAGCGCGGCGCCGCAGTTCAGGATGTCCGGGTATTTCAAGCGCGGGAGGTCAAAGACAAGGTCCGGCCATTGGTCCTTCGGCGGCAGCCGGTCCTTGGCGAAGGTGTCGATGTGAGCAGACGGCGGCAAGCGGGCACCCATAGCAATCCGCAGTGATATTTTATGCTTAAACTGCTTGTGTCAATCCGCCCTAGCGCCAAGCGTCGTTGGTTTCGCCTCGAGGTATTCGAGGTCTAAAACATTCCTTGACACGCGGGCCATCCACGCTTTGTATTTTAAGTATAAAGCGTTATGCGCCAACGTGGGCTTTCCGGGGATGCTCGACCATGAGTTTGTCCAACATTCGCGCCCGCGCGCTCAGCGGCGGGACCTTCGTCGCGCTGGTCAGTGCGGTTGCGGCCGCTGAGCCAACTGTTGCTCGGGCGCCAGCCCCTTGTTCCTCGGGTGCGGCGGGATCCATGGGCGGGAGCAGCACCAACGCCTCGTCCTACGATGTGATCGGGCGAGCTTTGAATCCCGGTCTCCGGTTCGAGCATTGAGCGGGCGCATGCAGATTCAGGTCTCCGAGATCATAGACCGTTCGCCGGTTGGCGCACTCCAGATCCGGGTCGTACTGCTTTGTGCGCTCGTGGCCCTGATCGACGGCTTCGACATCCAGGCCATGGCGCTGGTTACGCCCATCGTCGCCGCCGACTGGGGCGTGCCGGCATCGTCCTTCGGTCCAGTCCTGTCGTCGTCGTTCGCCGGAATCATGGTCGGCGCGATGACCGGCGGGGTGCTTGGCGACCGGATCGGACGGCGGGGCGTGCTAGTCGCAGCCTTGGTCCTCGTGGGCGTTGCATCGCTACTCACCGCGCGCGCGGGCGGCATGTCCGATCTCATGCTGCTGCGGTGCCTGACGGGCGTCGGCATCGGTGCATGCATGCCGAACTTCACGGCGCTCACGGCCGAGTACACACCGTCATCACGGACCGCATTCTTCGTGACGCTGATGTATTCCGCCGTCCCGTTGGGCGGCGTCCTGGGCGGTTACATCGCGCCCGGAATCATCGACGCGCACGGCTGGCGGTCCGTCTTCCTACTGGGCGGGGCGCTTCCGCTCGCCATTGCGATCCTGTTGCTGGCCGCCCTACCGGAGTCGATCCGCTTCCAGGCGACCCGGAAGACCGACCATGCGAAGGTCGGGGCACGGCTGCGCCAAGTCGACCCGACCTACGCCTATGACGCATCGCATGACTTCGTCGCTTCGGCAGCGCCGAAGGGTGGCTCCCTGCCGAGCCTCTTCTCCGATGGCCGGGCGGCGGTGACCTTGCTGCTCTGGCTGGTGTTCTTCTTCAGCTTGTTCGGCATGTATCTCCTTACGAGCTGGCTCCCGAGCGTGTTCGCGGCCCAGGGATGGGCGCGCGCCGCGGCCTTGCAGAGCGCCTCGAACTTCCAGCTGGGCGGTATCGTCGGAGGCGTGATCCTCGGCGTCCTCATTGATCGCTTCGGCGCCTACCGTGTCCTGGCGCCCACCTTCCTCGCCGCGGCGGTGTTCACAGCCCTCGTCGGGGCCTGGCAGGGGTCGCTGGTCCAGACCATGGGCCTTGTGGCGATGTCCGGCTTCGCGATTGTCGGGGCCCAGCTCGGCATGACCGCCCTGGCCGCCGGGATCTATCCCACGTGGGCGCGCGCGACTGGGGTCGGTTGGGCTCTGGGCGTCGGGCGCGCCGGCGCGGTGATCAGCCCCTTCGTCGGAGGCCTCGCGCTCGCCGCAGAGTGGAGCCATCCGGCGCTGTTCGCGGCGGCGGCGGTCGCGCCGCTCCTTTGTGCAATCGCCGTCCTGCTGCTGTGGGCGGCCGTTCGACGGCAGGCCCGCAGGGCGTCATAGCGCCCGCGGCGGCCTGCGCGGGCCTGGCTCGGAGAGCCGGGTTTGCCCGGCGTCGTCGCCCGATCCTCCCCTCGGGTGGCGACGCCAACCCGCCGCATCGCCTGGGGGGCGGTGCGGCGGGTCGCTTTCTAGGTCGGGCTCTCGTGCGCGAGGAGCTCGGCCAGCGCCTCGCGCCCACTCTTTGGCTTGCCGCGCAGCTGCAGCGCGAGCAGATCGTCGCGTTCCCGCCGTGATGCGGTCTTCGCTGCGGAGAACCCCAGCTCGTACTGCGGCGGGCAGCTCACATCGACACCGTACCAGGCCGCCGCCCGCAGGGTGATCGCGGGATCGGCGAGGTGGGCCCGGCCGAGCGCCACAAGGTCTGCGCGGCCGGCCGCCAGGATCGTGTTGATCTGATCGGCCGTGGAGATGGCGCCGACCGACATGGTCGCGACGTCGGCCTCATTGCGGATCCGGTCCGAAAAAGGTGTCTGGAACATCCGCCCGAACACAGGTTTCGCATCGTGCACCGTTTGTCCGGTGGACACGTCGATGAGATCGCAGCCGGCGTCGGCAAAGCATCGCGCGATCTCAACCGACTCGGATCCGGTGACGCCGCCGTCCTTCCAGTCCGTGGCCGAGATGCGGACCGAGATCGGTTTGCCTTCCGGCCAGGCCGACCGGATCGCGCGGAAGACCTCCAGCGGGAACCGCAGGCGGTTCTCCAACGAGCCGCCGTACGCGTCCTGCCGCACATTCGTGAGCGGAGAAATGAACGACGCCAGCAGGTAGCCATGCGCGCAGTGGAGCTCGACCATATCGAAGCCGGCCGACTCCGCCCGAACGGTGGCCGCGACGAATTCGCGGATCACCGCGTCCATGTCATCGCGGGTCATTTCCCGTGGCGTCTGCCCATGCGGCAGGTAGGGGAGGGCCGATGCCGACATGATCTCCCATCCACCGCTTTCCAGTGGTTCGTCCATGCCCTCCCACCCCAGGCGCGTGGCGCCCTTGCGACCCGCGTGACCGAGTTGGATGCAGATCTTTGCGACCGAATGGCCATGGACGAAGTCGACCACGCGCCGCCAGGCGTCTGTCTGCTCCGGCGTATAGATGCCGGCGCATCCCGGCGTGATCCGCCCTGCGGCGCTGACGTCGGTCATCTCCGTGTAGATCAGGCCGGCTCCCCCAAGCGCCCGGGCGCCGAGATGCACGAGATGCCAGTCGTTGGGCAGTCCGTCATCGGCCGAGTACATGCACATGGGCGAGAGGACGACGCGGTTCGCGAGCTCCATGTTCCGCAACCGGAAGGGCTGGAACATCGGCGGGGTGGTCCGGCTGCGGATCGGCAGCCCGTGGGCTGTCTGCTCGTCGGCGAACACCTCCACGACCCGGTTGACGAACGCCGGCGCTCGAAGCGCGAGGTTGTCGAACGTGATCGCCTTTGAGCGGGTCATCAGGCCGAAGGCGAACTTTACGGGATCATAGTCCCAAAACCGCTTCAGGTGTTCGAACCAGACGAGCGACACGTCGGCGGCGTGCTGAGTCTTCTCGACGTCCTCGCGCCGTTCCACCTCGAAGCGTTGAAGCGCTTCGGCGACCGCGTCCTCCTTCTGGAACGCCTCGAAGAGAGCGATCGCGTCTTCCATGGCGAGTTTCGTGCCCGAGCCGATGGAGAAGTGCGCCGTGGCCTTCGCGTCGCCCAGCAGCACGATGTTGTCCTTCACCCACCGCACGTTCCGGATCATGGGAAAGCTGCGCCACAAGGACCTGTTAGTAATTAACCCGTGGCCCTGGAGTTCCTCCGCGAAGACGTCTTCAAGGTACGCCGCCGACTCGGCCTCGCTCATGCGGCCCACGCCCGCGCGATCGAACGTGTCGGGATCGGTCTCGATCACCCAGGTCGAACGTCCGGGCTCGTACTGGTAGCAGTGGGCGATGAACACCCCGTGCGGGGTCTCCCGGAAGAAGAAGGTGAAGGCGTCAAACGGCCGGGTGGATCCGAGCCAGACAAACCTGTTCGGACGCTCATCGACCGTTGGCGCGAAATGGTCCCGGTGCGTTTCGCGGATGGCGCTGTTGATGCCATCCGCCGCGACGATCAGGTCGCTCGAATCCAGGTGAGATAGCCTGTCCACCTCGGTCTGGAACTCCATTCTGACGCCAAGCGAGAGGGCGCGTTTCTGGAGGATTCGCAGCAGGGTAGGACGCGAGCATCCGCAGAACCCGTTGCCGCCGATGCGGATCGATTCTCCCTTGAAGTTGACCTCGATGTCGTCCCAGTAGGCGAAGTTCTTCAGGATCTCGGCGTGGCTCTCCGGATCGTATTGGGCGAAGGCGCCAAGGGTCTGGTCCGAAAAGACGACGCCGAAGCCGAAGGTGTCGTCGGGTCGATTTCGCTCGAAGACGGTGATCTCCCAGTCAGGCCATGCCTTCTTCGCGAGGATGGCGAAGTAGAGCCCCGATGGGCCGCCGCCGACAATCGAAACACGCATGAACCAATCCCACACCGAGACGCGACGCCTTTGCGACGCAGCTGAACAATTTTATGCTTGAAATAATGGTTCCTGGGAGTCAAGTTTCGGTCATAAGGGGGAGCGTTCTTGAAGCGTCTTGATGGTCTGAATGCGTTGGTGACGGGCGGTGGCAAGGGTATCGGGGCCGCCATCGCTGCGGCCCTTACGGCGGAGGGCGCGGAGGTGACCGTCCTGGGCCGCGACGCCGCGGCCCTCCAGGCGCGGGTCGTCGCCGGGGACGCCGTGGCTGCGATCGTCGCCGACGTGACCGACGAGGCCGCTGTCGCCGCGGCGTTGTCCGGAACGGACGGGTTCTCCATTCTCGTAAACAACGCCGGCGCGGCTTCAACCGCGCCGTTCGTACGCACCGGCTCTGAGGTTTTCCGCGCGATGTTCGACGTGAACCTCATGGGCGCAGTGCATCTCACCAGCGCCCTGCTTCCGATCATGGTGATGCGTGGCTTTGGCCGGATCGTGAACGTTGCTTCGACGGCGGGTCTAAAGGGCTACCCATATGTGTCCGCCTATGTGTCGGCAAAGCATGCTCTGGTTGGCTTCACGCGGTCGCTTGCGCTTGAGACCGCGACCACTGGCGTGACGGTCAACGCCGTATGCCCAGGTTTCACCGACACCGGCCTTGTAGCCGACAGCGTAGCGAGAATCGTCAGCAAGACGGGCCGAACGGCGGAGGAAGCTCGCTCAACCTTGGCGAGCAATAATCCCCAGGGCCGCTTGATTGCGCCTGAAGAGGTGGCCGATGCTGTCGTGTTCCTTGCCGGCGCGACCGCCTGCGCGATTTCTGGAACTACGGTGACGGTCGCGGGAGGCGAGATTTGATGTTGGCCAAGGCGGAAGTGCCCCTCGACGCCGAGACCAAGGTGTCCGAGGCCCCGCAGGACCACAAGCAGGAATTGCGGCTGTGGCTGCGGCTGCTGACCTGCACCAACCTTGTGGACACTGAAATACGACGCCAATTGCGGCAGAGGTTCGACACGACCCTGCCAAGGTTCGATCTGTTGGCTCAATTGGAGCGAGCCTCGGAAGGGATGACTCTCGGGGAGGTCTCCAAGCGGATGATGGTGTCGAACGGTAACATCACGGGCCTTGTCGAACGGCTCGTGGAGTTGGGCCAGATCGAACGGTGGTCCCTGCCGCAGGATCGCCGCGTGCAGATCATCCGGCTCACCGCCGCGGGGCGCGAGGAATTCAGCCGCATGGCGGTCGAGCACGAGGCGTGGGTCGCGGAGATGTTCGCCGGTCTCTCCGCAAATGAGATCAATACACTGCTGAAGCTGCTTGGGAAGCTTAAGCAATCCACTTCCGCGACGATCTGACCTGAAACACGAAGGACCAATACAGTGACAGTGAATTCGCCAAATCTGCCAGCCCTCGATAGCTACGAGGCGCGCACGTTCGACTTCTCGGTCAACAATGGCGTGGGGACAATTGTCCTTAACCGGCCGGACAAGAAGAACCCGCTCACCTTCGACAGCTATCGGGAACTGCTTGAGCTCTTCCTGGCGGCGGCGCGCGATGCGAACCTTAAGGTGTTCGTCGTCACTGGCGCTGGCGGCAACTTCTGCTCCGGCGGCGATGTCTTCGAGATCATCGGCCCGCTTGTGGATCGCGACACCAAGGGCGTGCTGGAGTTCACCCGCATGACGGGCGATCTCGTGAAGGCGATGCGTGCGTGTCCGCAGCCGATCATCGCGGCGGTAGACGGCGTGTGCGCGGGGGCCGGGGCGATCCTGGCGATGGCGTCGGACATTCGCATCGGGACACCGCAGGCGAAGGTCGCCTTCCTCTTCAGCCGTGTCGGGCTCGGGGGCTGCGACATGGGCGCCTGCGCGATGCTGCCGCGCATCGTGGGACAGGGACGAGCGTCCGAGCTCCTCTACTTCGGGCGCACGATGGGGGGCGAGGAGGGACTCGCCTGGGGGTTCTTCAATCGCATCGTCGCGTCGGAAGGCCTTGCTGAGGCGGCCCAGGATCT
>JAUYSA010000130.1 GCA_030696545.1 Hyphomonadaceae bacterium | reverse complement strand
GCTCGCCGGCCGGAAGTCGGTCAGCGTCTTCCTGACGGTCAGCGCCGACACGATGGGCGACTGCGCCACCTGATAGGCCGCCATCAGCGAGCGGTTGCCCACTCCCGTCAGAAGTTCCGGCAGGTCGCCAGTGGAGATAGCCCGCGTAATGCGCTGCTCCGGCGTCTGGCCGCGCGTGGCGATGCCCCGACGTTGCAGGAACGAGTCGGCGTGCTCCACGATGGACATGGAAGCGAACTCGCGTTCGTTCGCGGCAGGGGCTGCGCCGTTCGCGCGGGCAGACAGAGCGCCGATCTGCCGCTGCATGAGAGCGCCGGGATCGGTGTGATCGACTCCGACGGTCGCGCGGATCAGGGGAGCGCGCCGCTCCAGTTCTGCATTGACGGCAGCGCGGGCGGCGATCAGGTCGCCGTCGCCGTCGGTCAGGGTGTCGGTGAACTCCTGACTCATGCCGTTCGTGCGGCAGAGCGAGCGGATCGCTTGATTGCGGGTGACGCGCTCGGTCGTCTGCGCCGGTTGCTCCGGCGCGTTTTCAAGTTCGGGCATGGTGATGCTCCTAGTGGTTGCGCCGGGATCGGCAGGGACCGCGACGAACGAGAGTTCGTGCGGGGTCCAGCGCACGGCGGTCTTGATCCGCGCGCCGGATTTGGGATCGGTCGAGTCACGCCATTGGGTGACGTTCGCCGAAAAACTGAGATGACGGATCACGCCCTTGGCGATGTCGCCGACGATGGCCGCGACTTCCGGACGATCAGAGAGCCGCAGGGTGGCGGTCCCGTCCGGACGAGCCGAGACCACGACGCCAAGCACGTTGTCGATGCTGCTCGCGTTGTGGTCTTTCAGGACGTGGGCGCCGACTAGCCGCGACAGGTCAAGGCCGTCGCGCGTAACCCGTTCAATGTAGCCATGGCGTTGCACGTCGGCGAACGTCGAGAACGTCACGTCGATGGTGCGGGCTTCCGCGTTCCAGGTGCTGGGCGCCGTCGAGAGCGATGCGCGGCGCGTGATGCTATTCGGCATCTTCGGACTCCTTGTCATGGGGTGATGCGGGCGCGTCGAGGCCCAGCGCCTTCGCGCGCTCGGCATCGGCGGCCCGTTCGGCGTCGAGAGCTTCGGGCGCGTAGCCGCGTTCGCGGATTGCCTGCGACCTGCTCTTGAGGCCGTTGGCGATCTGCAAGGCATCGGCTTGCGCGGCCTTGATCTCGTCTGCGACCGGCGGCGCAGGCGGGAACCATTCAACGGCAAGCCACGGCTCGGGATTCGACTCGAAGTCGGGCGACTCGATAGCGCCGCGAAGAACCTCCGTCGTGATCCAGCGGCGCCAGATGCGGTCGAGTAGCTGGGGCCGAATGATCGTGTGGACGATCTGGTCCAGTCGCCCGGCGTAGGTCACGAGACTGGCGCGAAGCGAACTATAGTTCGCCCGCGAATAGTCGGAGTCGACGCAGTGCGGCGGAACACCGAAGGCGGACGCCACCGCGCGCAACTGACTCGCCAGAAACTCAACGCCCTGCGCCGACTGGGCTGGCGTCGAGAAGGTGACTTTCTTTCCGGCGCCGAGATTCAGTAGCGTTCCGGGTTCAAGGCTCCCGGTTAGAGTCGAACCGTTCTGATCGCCATCGAAAGGGGCCGTGCCGGATGCGAACTCGTCCGTCACCACGCCGCAAAGCATGGCCGCAACCTTGTTCCCGACAAGCAGGGCATCTTCGAGTTGGTCGATCTCGCCCATGCGCTTGATCGCAGCGGCGCCCCAAGGAAGGCCCCTGCACTGCCCCGGCCCGCGCGGGTCGAAGAGATGCAGGACATCTTCGGCAGTCACGCGCTCGGATTGAATGTGCGCCGCGAAGGCGTTGGCCGGCGCCTCTCGGAATATCCAGTAGGCCGCCCTGCGCCCGGTCGAGTCGAACTCGACTCCGTTCTGGACGAAGGCGCCGCCTCCGAGGTCGCAAGACTTCGAGTCGTCCAGCATCTCCGGCGCGAGCCGTTGAATGCGAAGGCCGTCCGGCGTGTTCCGCATGATAGCGAGTCCTTCGCCGTCGCGCGCCATGTCAGTGACCAGAGCGGCTTCGAGACCGCCCAACGTGGTGAGCCGGTCGAAGTCGGCAGCGGCGGAGAACTTGGCCCATGCGTCGGCCAGAAGTTTCTGCGTCGCCGGATCGGGGTGAGTGCTCCCCGGAACGATCTCGGCGCCTACCAGGTCTTTCGCCAGGGTGCGGATCGCCGCCGCGAAGTACGGGTTATTTTCGCCGTAGTAGCGCGAGCGGGTTCGGATCAAACCGGCCGCCGCAGGAACTTCGCCCGCATAGGTGGTGAAACGCGCGTTGCGGTCGCTTACCAGTCGCGCGGCATCGTACCGGCGGCGCATCTGCCGATTGCCACGGAAGGCGCCCCACACGTCGCCAGCGATCTGAGGGAGTGTGCGTTGGGCCATGGTCAGCCCTCCGCCCGGATCGGCCGCACATTGGACTCGGTGGTCGCGAACCGTTTCAGCAGGACGTGCAGGTTGATGACGTATTCCGCGATGGGCTCATGGTGCGGAGCAGGCGCGGCCACTGGCCGGTCGTATTCGTCTTCAAACCGCGTCGCGCATGTCGGGTGGAACTCGCCGCTCACCTCGTCCCGCCACATGGTCATAATCAGGAAGACGCACTCCCCCGCCGCGATGGCGTCCAGAACGTGCGTGATGTGCGCGCGGACGCCCTCGGCGTGAGGCTCCGAGAAGAACCGCCACATGCTGCGAAGCTGGCGCGTGCCGGTGACGACTCCTGCGTCAAACAGGTCGGACACCACCGCGAAGATGGCGGCCACGGTCTGCGGATAAACGTAGGCAGGACCGCCGGGCCCCCAGACCTGCTCACTGGCGGGAATGATCCCCAGTTCCCGCCAATGCGTGAAGCGTGAGGTGGCTTGCGCCTTCGTGCGACCGGGACCAGCCGCGAATGCTGCCACGTCGCCGGTCTTGAGCTTTTCCCTCTCGGACATTCGAGCCTCCGTTTCGTCGGGGCTCTAGGAAATGACCGCACTTTTCAGGGATGTCACCACCCCACTTGCCGAAAAACACTTTAAATACAAGGTCAAGTCAAGAAAGTCTTGAGTTGCCAGTAGGCAATTATCAGCCAAAAACCGGGCGTTGCGCGGTTAAGCGACTACGGCTCTTGGCGCGAACTATTTTTGCAGGCCGGTTGCGGATTTGACGGTCCTGCCGATACCGTCCGCGCCTTGGCCTAGATGCCTCCAGAAATCGCCAGATTTCCGGTATATCGACGGTAGCGACTTGAGCGGCATTCGCGAGAATGCCTGATTTTATTGACTTGGTTGGCTCCGCTGCGGTTCAGCTCAGGAGCCATTCCACCCCTTCAAGGGCGGGCGCTGTGAGACATCCAGACCTGGCCTCCGGCACGAAAACCATCGAACGGAAAAAGACCGAGCGCGCGCCCGTGCGCGAGCCGTCAGGCCATTGGCGCAATCGCTGGCAGGTGCCGAAGAAATACGAGGCGCTGGCTCGCGAACAGGGCGCGCTGCCCCTGGGCGACGGCACCTGGCTCGGCTACCGCCGCTTCGCCACCGAGAAGGATGCGGAAGCGCACGCGCACCAGTTCATCGAATACAACATGACCAATTTCGGCATCCGCTATCGCGGCACGGAATACTTCCCGGACTATTGATCGCGACGGTAGGTGGGGCGTCCCGCCGTAACTTGTCATCCCGGCCGACCTCGGAAGCGCAAAGCGCATCCGGGGGAGAGCCGGGAACCATTCAGCAGATGTCGGGCGCTCACAATGGGTCCCGGATAGCGCTACGCGCTTCCGGGATGACAACCATGGCGACGCGAGCGTTCGGCAACATCTCCACCCAGATTCCACCGCCCAGCATCACCCAAAACAAAAACCCCGCCGGTTGCCCGGCGGGGTTCTGCATGTCGAGTTCAGGCGAAGCCTAGTGGCTGCCACCCTGCTGGGTCATCTGCTCCGTAGCAGCGTCCACCTTCGGAGCAGCCAGCTGGCCGCTGGCGCGCATCTTCTGCATCATCTGCATGGCGTTGTTCATTTCAGCCTTGCTGAGCGCGCCGTCCTTGTCGGCATCGACCATCGGCAGGTACTGCACGACCGGCTTGAAGCGCGGATCGTTGCGGAACTCTTCCTTGGTCAGCTTGCCGTCGATATTGTCGTCGAGTGCGCCGAACACGATGTTACGCTGCAGCTCGTCGAACCATTCGTCGTGACGGTTGGTCGCCGTTTCACCCTTGAAGCGGAAGCGCGCGAAGGTGAACAGCATCTCTTCCGAGGTCTGCTCGCCGAAGGTCACGTGCTTCTTCGGATCCGGGTTCGACTTGTTGTTCTCCGAGTTGTCGTAAACGTAGTCGGCGATCAGCAGCGAGCCCTTGGGAACTTCGAGCAGGTTCTCGAAGTGGAACTCACGCTGCCACGAGAAGTCGTAACGCGGCTGGTTCAGCAGCACCTTCTCCGAACCATCCGGGTAACGGATACGGAGTTTGGTGGAGTAGCAGCGCGAATGGCAGTGCGGCTGCACGCCGAAGATCTGCGCATCGTGCGGGAACTCGATATAGGCGGTTTCCGGGTGACGCTCAGCGCCCGCCGGAATCTCGAGCGAGAAGTCGGTGATGCTGGCCTGACGCATCATGTAGGTCGGTTGTTCCTTGTAGAAGTAATACCCGACTTCCATCTTGTCCGTGATCGGCTTGCCGACCGGAGTGTAGTGCATCTGGTAGGCGAACGAGCCGCCCGGCGGGAGGTAGATGCCGGTGTCGGCAGGCGTCAGGTTCGGCGCGCCGCCGGGGCCATATCCGCCCAGCGCAACGTTCCACGAGAAGCCGCGACCGTTGGGATCAACCTTCGGAATCCAGCCGGCCAGAGCGTGGTGAACGGTCGGCGTGGCATTGGCGTAAGCGGTTGCTTTCAGCCATTTGCCTTCGGTGAACGTGCTCGGGATCGAGCGCTCCTGATAGTCGATAACGCCGCTGGCGGGCACGTCGAACGCGGGAACCTGGAGAACGAGATCCGGCTCGCCCATCGGCCATTTCGGTGCAGGCTTCGCAGCCTCCGGCAACGGGTCAGCGCCCGTACCGCGCGGAGCGCCGGCTTCGATCCAGTTCACCAGCGTTTTGACCTGCGCGTCGGTGGGGCGCATGTCGTCCGTCCACACCGAGCCATGGTTGTCAGAGTGGAACGGAGGCATCCGCTTGGTGCGCAGCGCTTCGCGGATCATCGGGGCCATCGCCTTGACGATCTCGTACTTGTCCATTGCGAACGGCGCCATGCCGCCCTGCGTGTGGCAGACGACGCACTTGTCCGCGAGGACCGGGGCAACTTCCGTTGAATAGGAAATGTTGGCGAAGGTCGAAGCCTTGGCGCGATCCGGGAAGTCGATCGCCGAACCTTTGACGGCCACTTCCTTCACGCTCGGCGCCTTGCCGGCGAGAACCGAGTTCAGCGCGGCGGTGAGGTTGCCATCGGCAACTTTCTTGTCCGCGAACGAGTCGTCGATCGGGCCGTGATAGGCGACGGTCCAGCTCTTCGGATTGATGACGAAAGCTTCGCCCGTCTGCGTCACGCCCAGCGAACGGCCGATAAGCTGCAGCTCGTCAGCCAGAACCGGCAGCGACGCCGAACCCGGCACGCCGTCATACTTGTCGTGCTTCGCGCTCAGGCTCGAGTCGAGCATCACGAAGTGGACGTTCTTGCCCTTGAACTGGTCCTGCACCTTGGCGAGCGCAGCCTTGGCGCGCTCCGAAACCGCATCGCCCTGCGCGGCGCTGACGATGACCACGGCGGCCTTGTCCTTGAAGTAATAAAGCTCGTGGCCCATGCCGGTCTGGTCAGCCAGCATGAAGTTGTCGACGCGGCTGCCAGCCAGCGACGCTTTCGAGGGCGTCGGTGTGGGAGCGGCGATAGCGACAAGGGCCAGAACCGAGCAGGCCCCGGCCAGACCCAACGCTGTCAAACCTAGCTTGTGCGAACGCTTCATGGGTTTCCTCCAGGCGCGCCTGTACGACGTGGCGCAGATTGACGCGGAGAATGATCCGAGTTGCCGCATACGGCAACGGGGGCGCCCCCACGGCGCCTGTCGCGAAATGTCAAAAAACTCTTCACATTGCTGGTAGTTTTGCGCCGCCAGCGCCCCCGCTGCCAAATTCAGCGAAATCCGAAGCCCGCCCGCTCGAAAATGGCACGCGCACCGTCCGATTCGAGGAACGCCAGAAATTGGGCCGCGCTACCCGCGTTTTGTCCCACAATGATGGCTGCGGGATAGGTAATCGGCGTGTGACTATCCGCCGGAAACGTCCCCGAAACGCTGACCGACGCCCCCGCCGCCCTGGCGTCGGTCGCATAGACAATCCCGGCCGCCGCCTCGCCCGCCTCAACGAATCGCAGAGCCGCTCGAACATTCTCGGTCCGAACCACCGATGCCTCGACCGCGCTCCATGCCCCCAGCTTCTCGAGCGCCTGTTTCCCATACTTGCCCGCAGGCACGCTTTCGGGGTTCGCCATCGCCAGCTTGCCCCCCTTCAGCGCCCCCGCCAGATCCATGCCCGCCATCAACTCGATCGCGATCGGCTTGTCCGACGGCGCCACCAGAACCAGCGTGTTCGTCAGCAGCGTCTTCCGGCTCGCCGCGTCGATCAGAGACTTGTCCGCGAGATAATCCATCCACGCCTCATCGGCCGAGATGAACACATCCGCCCTCGCCCCCTGCTCGATCTGCCGCGCCAGCTCCGAACTGGCCGCGAAGTTGAACACAGGCGCCGGACGCCCCGCCGTCACATACTCTTCGCCCAACTGCTTCAGCACATCGGTGAGACTGGATGCCGCGAACACCGTCACCGCCGTCTCCGCGGCCACAGCTTTCGGCGCCCCAGCCGGACCGCACGATGCAATCAGCGCTGCAGCGAAGCCCATCGCCGCAACTCGCAACATCTTCAGCATCGGGATCCCCTAGAGCGCGTGAGACTTCACCACCGCCCAGGCAGTCGAACCTTCCTCCAGCCGAAGATCCGACAATGCTTCAGGCGTTATACGTGACGAAATATAGCCCGCATCCGTGTCGAGGGAAACCAGCACTGCCCCATCCGCCTCCCGCACAATCGCGGCAACCCTGCCACGCCACACATTCCGCGCCGAAATCCCGCGCGGCTCCTCCGCCGCCAGCAGCACGCTGTCCGCCCTCACCCAAACGCCGCCGCCCTGCCCACCCGCCACCGCCTTGGCATCCACACGCGCGCCAGCATCCCGCCGATCCAGCAGCTCCGCGAAATCCGCACGCCGCATCACATCCGCCGCCGCGCCGCTCCCGATCACCCGCCCAGCCTTCACCGCCACGACATGATCCGCCAGCTCAGCCGCCTCTTCCACCTGATGCGTCACGATCATCATCGGCAGCGATTGCTCGCGCGACAGATCCCGCAGCAGCGTCACGAACGCCCGCCGCCGCCGCCCGTCGAGCGCCGCGAACGGCTCGTCCAGCAACAGCATCTCCGGCGCCGAAACGATCGCCCGCGCCAGCGCGACCCTGCTCCGCTCCCCGCCTGAAAGATTCCGCACCGGCCGATCCAGCAGCTGCTCGATCTCAAGCCGCCGCGCGATCTCCACCACGATCTGCGCATTGCGCGCCGCCGGCAGCCGCCGCTCGGCATACGCGATGTTCCCACGCACCGTCCGATGCGGAAACAGTCGCGCATCCTGGAACACCAGCCCGATACCGCGCGCATGAGCGCCCACGCGCGTCCTCGCGCCCGCATCCTCCAGCACCGCGCCATTGAACACGACGCGCCCGGTCTCCAGCCGGTGCAGCCCCGCAATCATCGCCAGCAGCATCGACTTGCCCGCGCCTGAAGGCCCGAACACCACGCTGATCCCGTCGGTGGGAATCTCGAAATCGGCAGCCAGCCGAAACGCGCCGCGCCGCACGACAGCCTCTGTCAGCTTCAGGCTCACGCTTCGAGCCTCCGCCGCGCCCAGTGCTGCAGCAGTTCGGCAAGCACCAGCCCCGTCACCGCCGCCGTCATCGAGATCGCCGCCAGCCGCAGCGCCGTCTCCTCGCCATCAGGAACCTGCAGCGCGGAATAGATCGCCAGCGGCAATGTCTGCGTCTGCCCTTCCACGTTGGAGGCAAACGTGATCACCGCGCCGAACTCGCCCAGCCCCGCCGCGAACGCCGTCACCGCGCCCGCCAGCACACCCGGCCACGCCAGCGGCAACGCCATCGACCAGAACCGATCCCACGGCCCCGCGCGCAACACAGCCGCCGCCTCGAACAGTCCGCGATCCGTCGCCTCGAATGAAAGCCTGATCGCCCGCACCATCAGCGGAAACGCCATCACCGCCGTCGCGAGAGCCGCGCCCTCTGCAGTGAACGCCAGCTGGATTCCAAACGCCTCGCGCAACCAGGACCCGAACGGTCCGCGCACGCCAAACAGCAACAGCAGGAAATAACCAACGAGCACTGGCGGCAGAACCAGCGGCAGATGCGCCACCGCATCGACAATCCACTTGCCCGGAAACTTCGGCCGCGACAGCGCCCACGCAAACGCAATCGCCACTGGCATCGAGAACAGCACGGCGCGTCCCGCCACACCGAGGCTGGTCGCCAGTATCTGTATTTCCTCGGGCGTCAGCATCGCGCGCACCATGTCGCGGGCAATCCCCCGGCTCAAGGCCGTTATTGTCGCGAAAAGGTTACGATTTCTCGCGGCAGGCGAAGGCTGGCGTTCGGCGGCGGAACCTGCTTCATGCGCCCCATGTCCGCAGGCCCTGTCACGCTAACCATCGATCGCCTCGGCGCGCAGGGCGACGGCATCGCCACGCTCGATGGCAAACAGATTTTCGCGCCGCTCACCCTGCCCGGCGAAATCATCACGGCCGAAATTGACCGCGACCGCGCACGCGTCATCGAGATCACAACGCCCAGCCCCGATCGCGTCGCCGCGCGCTGTTCCCACTATGGTGAATGCGGCGGCTGCTCGCTGCAGCACCTCGCCGACGCACGCTATCTGGAGTTCAAGCGCGAGCAGGTCGTCACCGCCCTTTCGTTTCTCCAGATCGACACGCCCGTCGATCCGGTCATCGCCGTCCCCCCGCGCTCGCGCCGCCGCGCCGTCTTCGCCGCGCACCGTATCGGCAAGACCATCGCCATCGGCTTCCACAGCCGCCGCAGCCACCGCATCGTGCCGGTCACAGACTGCGCCGTCATCACGCCCGGCCTGCTCGCCCTGCTGCCGAAGCTCGAACGCATCGCCGCCATCTGCGCGCCGCCGAAAGACGCGCTCACCATAAGCGTCACCGAAACGATCACCGGCTTCGATGTCGCCCTGAACGGCGTCGCGAAAGCCTTTCCGGCCGACGGCCGCATCCGCGCCATTCAGGCCGCCGGAGAGATCGGCCTCGCCCGCCTCTCGATCAATGGCGACGTCGCAATGGAACGCGCGCTCCCATCATTGCGCGCTGGCGCCGCTCTCCTCACCCCGCCGCCCGGCGGCTTTCTCCAGGCGTGCGAAGCCTCCGAAGCCGCCATGCTCGCGCTCGTGAAAGAAGCCATCGGCGACAGCCGCAAGGTCGTCGATCTCTTCGCTGGCGCCGGCACCTTCTCCCTGCCCGTCGCGTCGACCGCCACTGTCCACGCTGTCGAGAACGACGAAGCCGCCCTCGCCTCCCTCGATCGCGCCGCCCGCAAGGCGCAGGGCCTCAAACCCGTCACCGTCGAAAAGCGCGATCTCTTCCGCCAGCCACTCACGCGCGCCGACCTCAAACGCTTCGACGCCGCCATCATCGACCCGCCCCGCGCCGGCGCCGAAGCGCAAACCCGCGAACTCGCCGCCTCATCCCTGAAGCGCGTCGCGATAGTCAGCTGCAACGCCCAGACTCTCGCCCGCGACCTCCGCCTGATGCTCAACGCCAACTGGCGCATCACACGCCTCACCCCCATCGACCAGTTCCTCTGGTCCCCCCACATCGAAATCGTCGCGCAACTGCGCCGGGGTTAGCGACGCCACCTGAGCCAACCTCCCCCTGCTCCGTATGGGGAGGCAAACACCGGCGCCTTGCCTCCACCAGTGCGAAGCACTGGGGGAGGTGGATCGCGTGCAAAGCACGCGAGACGGAGGGGGCTCACGTCCACCGCTCTCACGACCATCTTCCCCCGCTTGCGGGGGAAGTGGATCGCGGCGTAGCCGCGAGACGTTGGGGGCGAGTTGCGCGCGCTGTTCTCGTGGTTCGCCCCCATCCCAGCGCCCGTTACACCATCCCCCTCCGTCTCGATGCTACGCATCGATCCACCTCCCCCTGCTCCGCATGGGGAGGCAAACACCGGCGCCTTGCCTCCATCAGTGCGCAGCACTGGGGGAGGT
>JAUYSA010000127.1 GCA_030696545.1 Hyphomonadaceae bacterium | reverse complement strand
TGATTCGGCCATCTGGGGACCCTAAACCGCAATCCGGGAGCCACGAAGACGGAAAGCTCACGCGCGTGTCATGCCTTGTGGGCAACCCAGATCATTGCCCCCGCCCTCGCGCTCAACTAGTTTCCGCGCAACAAAAGCAGCGACGGCTGCTGGGGAGAGGAAAAATCATGCGCAAACTTGTGATGTCGCTTTGTGTTGCGACAGGCGCACTTGTATCCGGCTGTGACACCACAGCACGGTCAGCAGACGCGACCGAAGCCCCATCGGTCATCGGCGCGGCCGCCGTGAACACGGAACGGCTGCTCAACGCCGACAGCGAGCCGGGCTCGTGGCTCTCCGCCGCGCGCACGTACGACGAACAGCGCTTCAGCCCGCTCGACCAGATCAACGACACCAACGTGAAAGCGCTTGGTCTCTCCTGGTACGCCGATATCGATACCGAGCGCGGTCAGGAATCCACGCCCATCATCGTCGACGGCGTCATGTACCTCACGACTGCATGGAGCATGGTGAAAGCCTACGACATCTACACCCGCGCCAAGCTGTGGGAGTACGATCCGGACGTCACCAAGAACAAGGCGGCTGACGCCTGCTGCGATGTCGTGAACCGTGGCGTCGCCGCATGGAACGGCAAGATCTATCTCGGCACACTCGATGGCCGCCTCGTCGCGCTCGACGGCAAGACCGGCAAGGTCATCTGGGACAAGCAGACTACCGACATCAACCTGCCCTACACTATCACCGGCGTGCCGCGTATCGTGAAGGGCAAGGTCATCATCGGCAACGGCGGCGCCGAGTATCGCGTCCGCGGCTACGTCACGGCGTATGACTCTGAAACCGGCGAGCAACTCTGGCGCTGGTACACGGTGCCCGGCGATCCGTCGAAGCCCTACGAGCAACCCGAACTCGCAGAAGCCGCCAAGACCTGGAAGGGCGACTTCTACTGGCAGATCGGCGGCGGCGGCACGGTGTGGGATGGCATGGCCTACGACGCCGACCTCGATACGATCTATGTCGGCACTGGCAACGGCAATCCGTGGAACCAGGCGATCCGCTCGCCAGGCGGCGGCGACAACCTCTACCTGTCCTCGATCGTCGCGCTCGATCCCAACACGGGCAAGTACAAGTGGCACTACCAGACCACGCCCGGCGAAACATGGGACTACACGGCCACGCAGCCGATCATGCTGGCTGACCTCAACTATCCTGAAGGCAAGCGCCGCGTCGTGATGCAGGCGCCGAAGAACGGCTTTTTCTACGTCCTCGATGCGAAGGACGGCAAACTTCTCTCGGCCGAGAAGTTCGCGCCGCTGACCTGGGCAAGCCATGTCGACATGGCGACAGGCCGTCCGGTCGAATACCCGGAAGCCCGCTACGAGATCACTGGCAAGCCCGTCATTATCAAGCCGGGCGCACTCGGCATGCACAACTGGCATCCGATGGCCTTCAGCCAGGATACCGGCCTCGTTTATATTCCGGTCCAGATCGCGGCCGCGTCCTACGCCGGCCCGAAAGAGTTCAAGCTCAACCTGCAGGGCACCAACACCGGCACCGACTTCTCCGGCGGTGCAGCACTCTGCGCGGCGCCCGGCGCCCAATGCGGCAACCTGGAGACTTACATTCTCGCGTGGGACCCGGTGAAGGCAAAGGAAGTCTGGCGCATCAAGAACGATATCTATGGCTCAACCGGCATCCTCGCCACATCCGGAAACCTGATCTTCTCGGGCAACCACAAGGGCGAGTTCAACGCCTACAACGCCACCACCGGCGAAAAACTCTGGACCGCCCCGACGCAAGCACGCGTCGTCGCGGCGCCGTCCACCTACATGGTCGATGGCAGGCAGGAAGTTGCAATCCTAGTCGGCGCGCGCGGCCTGCCCGAAGGCCAGATCCGCACCAACGCCTACAGCGCCAACAACTCCCGCCTGCTTGTCTTCCGCGCCGGTGGCGCCGCCGCGCTACCCACCGCCATGCCGGCTGTCGATCCAGCCAGGCTAGGCGTCACTATCGACCCGCCCCTGCTCACCGCGAGCAACGAAACGGTGTTCGCCGGCGAACAGGCCTACGCCGCCAACTGCGCCTTGTGCCACGGCCCCAACGCAGTCCCCGGCGCCGGCTCCATCGCGCCAGACCTGCGCTACTCAGGGTTGCTGCCCATCCGCAACGGCTGGAACCCCACCGTGCGCGATGGCGACAGGGCTCAGCGCGGTATGCCCGCCTTCGGCGCCACGCTGCCCGTTGAAACCACTGACGCCATTCTCGCCTACGTCATCAAGCGCGCGAACGATGAAAAGGCGGAACAGGAAGCAGCCGTGAAGAAGGCGGCGAACTAACGCCGCCTTAGCGTGTAGGCTGGCCCACCATCACGAACGTGAAGTCATCCGGCTTCATGTACGCAGCAGCCACACGCTTCACGTCTTCCAGCGTCACAGCTTCGAAATAGCTGTTGCGCCGCTGCACATAGTCCGCAGGCATTCCATCCTGCCTGAACCCCAGCAGGTTTTGTGCGATCTTCGCATTGCTGTCGAACGCCAGCGGGAACGCGCCGGTGATGTACGCCTTCGCGTCCGCCAGCTCATCAGGCGTCGGCCCTTCTCGGCCCAATCGACCGATATTGTCGCGGATCAGCTGCACGACCTCGCCGGCCTTGTCGTTCATCGTCGAGCTGGAGCCCTGCCACCGCCACATATGCGGCTGGATGCTCAGCCCCGTGCCAATGCCATAGGTAAGCCCGCGCTTCTCGCGAACATCATCCGTCAACCGCGACGAAAACGTGCCGCCGCCCAGGATGTAATTCAGCACATACGCCGCATAGAAATCCGGATCTTCCCGCCTGATCCCGGGGCCCGAGAACATGATCAGCGTCTGAGGCTGCGGAAGCTCCTTCACGATCGGCTGTTCCGGCGCAGGCAGCGGAACAGCATCCGGCACAACTGGCAGCACCGATGTCGCCGGTAGCGACCCGAACACCAGATCCAGCTTCGGCTTCAGCTCTTCTGCCGTGATGTCGCCCACCACGACAACCTTCAGCCGGTCCTTCGTCATCAGCTGCGCCATCAGCTTCCGCGAGTCCGCCTTGCTGATCGCGCTGACCGTCTCTTCCGTCGCTGACCGCGCATAGGGATGGCCGGGGATCAGCGCGTCGTTCATCGCCTTGCTGACGATGGCTTTCGGATTGGTCTCGTCGTCCTGCAGTCCGACAATCATCTCGCGCTTGGCGCGCTCGAACGGCTCGTCGTCAAAGCGCAGGTCCGAATAGGCCAGCCGCACCATGTCGAAACTTTCGTCCGCTGTTTCCTTCAGCGTCGTCATTCCGCAATTGGTCCAGTCGCTCCACACGCCACAGGCAAAGCGCATATTCAGGTCTTCCATGCGCGCGCCATAGGCCGACGTGTCCATGTCGCCTGCGCCCTCGTTCATCATGTAGGCCGTGACCCACCCGATGCCGCGCTTGTCGTCCGGCTCAACCGAAGCGCCGCCCGCCCATGTCCACTCCATGGAGATCATCGGCACGAAGCTCTCCGACACCAGCCATGCCGTGATCCCGCCCGGCGACGTCACGATCTGGACCTCCGCCAGCGAGGACTCGACGCGCGGCAAGACAAGCGCCTCCGGCTGCGAGGTCGCACATCCCGCCAGCATGGCCGCTGCAATCAACCCCGCCAGCCGCCGCATCACCGGCCCTCCGGCAGCAGGACAGCGTCCACATGATGCGTGCCCGCGAGATACCTGTTCATCGCCCGCATAACATCAGAAGCCGTCACCGCACGAATACGCTTGTCCCAGCCTTCAATCTGCTCAATTGTCTGCCCCGCCGACAGCAGCTGGCCATACCACTCCGCCATGCTCATCTGGTTGTCGCGCGTGAAGATCGCCGAAGCCGCAATCATCTTCTTCGCGCGCTCAAGTTCTTCAGCCGTCGGCCCCTCGCGCAGAAATTTCGCCGTCAGCTCAGCCGATGCAGCCTCGATCTCCTCGATCGAAACGCCCGGCGCCGGCGTCGCGCTGATCGCGACAATCCCGCGCGCTTCCATGTCCATCGAATAGCCGCTGCTCATCACGGCCTCGCCCTTCTCGTTCAGCTCGCGATAAAGCCGGCTCGTCCGTCCGCCACCGAGTATCTCGATCCCGACGCGTAGCGCTTCCGCATCCGCATCCCCCGTCGCCACGCCGAGCCAGTGACGCGACCATGACGGCTGGCTCACCTTCGGATCGGAATGCGACAGCTCCACAGATCGCGACAGCTCCCGCACCGCCGGCCACTGACGCACCTTCAAGTCGCCCCGCCGCGATATCGCCCCGTAGATCTCGTCCGCCAGCGGCTTCAGCTCCGCCGCCGTCATATCACCTGCCACCACCAGGATCGCATTCTCGGGTCCATACCAGGTGCGATACCAGTCCACCGCATCGTCGCGCGTCAGCTTCGCCAGCTCGTCCATGCGCCCGATCACCGGGATCGCATAAGGATGCCCGGCATAGATTTCCGCATAGACCATCTCGTCCAGCACAGCCGCCGGGCTGGACTCGACATTCTGCCGCCGCTCCTCACGCACGACATTCAGCTCGGGGATCACTTCCTGCTCGTCCAGCTTGAGATGAACCATTCGGTCCGCCTCCATCCGCATCATCTGCGGCAGGCGATCCTTCGCGATGCGGAAATGGTAGGCCGTATAATCGAACGACGTGGCCGCGTTGTCCTGCCCGCCATTCCGCGCGACGATCTTCGAGAACTCACCCGCCGGAATTTCATCCGTCGCCTTGAACATCAGGTGTTCGAGAAAGTGCGCCAGCCCTGACTTGCCCGGCGTCTCGTCGGCCGAGCCGACGCGATACCACAGCATATGCGTCACAACCGGCGCGCGATGATCCGGCAGGACCACCGCCGTCATCCCGTTGGCCAGCGTAAACGTCTCAGGCTTCCACGCCGCATTGTCTTGCGCAGAGGCTGGGTCTTGCGCAGAGGCCGGCATAGCGATCAGCGAGACCATGGCCGCAACCATGGCCGCGATGCTGCGCATGACGCGCGACGCCGCTAGCCCCTGCGTCAGAATCAAAGCCCCGGAAGCTTGCTGGTTTGCTTGGGTTGGATAATGACCTTGCCGCCGCCGGTGATGTCCTTCAGCGCCTCTTCCTGCGCACGCAGGCGTTCAGCCTCCGCAGCAGCATCAAGCACCGGGTCATTCGGCGACGCCTGGCCAAAGTTCAGGATCGCATCAGCAAAGCTGCGGTTCTTCCGCAGGATCTGCGCGTTGTCATAGTCCACAGCGCTGCGCACGGAACGGTCAACCGCGTCGCCGCCAGCCGCCTTCACGAAAGCCTTCTCGCCCTCGCTGGCCTGCTGGCCGAAATCGACACCGAACACGGCCACGCGCGCCTGGCTCTCGCTCGACAGCTCCTGCGGACGTGACGAACCCGGCGCCGGCGGGCGCAGATTGTATTCCGGCGGAACCGTCAGCGGCGCCTTGCGAACCACGCGGAATTCGTCGGGGGTGTTCATCGAGCTGCACGCGGTCGCGCCCGTGGCGGCGATGGCGGCAAAGCCCAGCAATACGATACGCTTCACGTAAATCTCCTGTGCGGCGGGTGCCGACTCCCGGCCTTTCTAGCCTGCCGTTTTACGCCCGGCCAGCAGCTGATCCAGCAGCTTCTTCTGGGCCATGGACTTGTTCAGCTGCTCGCGGCTCTGCAGGTAGGACTTGGTGATCGCTTCGCGCATCTTCTCAACGGACTCGAAACCGCCGGCGCGCTTGGCCACTTCGTCGGTGAGTTCGGGCATGATGCGCTCCTTGATGGAGTGCAGCGTGGCGCGCATGGTCAGTGTATGGCCAGCCATGGCGGGATTGATGAAGTCTTCGGGGAAGGCGATTTCGCACTCGCCCTTCTCGCCGGTCTTGAGGGTCTTAATCATCTCCTCAAACTCGGGCAGAGCCTGCTT